>JASFLF010000071.1:0-9530 GCA_050118235.1 Gammaproteobacteria bacterium
TCGCGAAACTTACTTTGCACAATTAGTTTTCAGAAACTACACAGTTTTCTGAACACTGTTAAGACGTAACCCTTTTTATTAACAACCTGAACAAAACGGGGAGAGTTGTAATGAAACTACTCAAGAACGTAACTCCATTAGCCGCCGCTTCAGCGATTGCTATCTCTACGCTGCTGGCTCCGGCTGTAACATATGCAGAAATGTCTGGAAATATTGGTGTAGTATCCAACTATATCTTACGTGGTATAACCAATCCCAATAGTTACGCTATGGAAAATGATGGTGCTGCAGTTCAAGGCGGATTGGATTGGAACCACTCGTCTGGATTTTATTTGGGCTACTGGGGATCCAGTTTGAGCTATACCAGCGATCCCGAAATACCCACGTTCGACGGCGACGGAAATCCCAGTGGCGTAGAAGACGGCTGCAAAAAATCAGGGGATTGCCCATCAGTTGGTTATGAAAATGATATCTACCTTGGTTATGCTGGCAGCGCGGGTGGATTTGAATACAGTGCGGGATTGATCCAGTACTACTACATAGGCGTAGAAAAAGCAAACGGTTTAGAGATTGCACTCAGCGGGTCAATGATGGGCGCAACATTAGGCCTGAATTATTTGGCTAATGATGTTGCTTGGGGAAACTCTGGCGACATGTACTGGACATTGGGATATGATTTCGGCTTACCCAAAGATTTCACTTTAGGTGCGTCGCTAGGCTATTACATATATGAAAAATCTGGTAAATACATACCTAAAACCATCGAAGATCCCGATGATTCCACCAAAACCTTGGACGCTAAGAGTTCCGCGTTTCGTCATCTCAACCTCAGCTTGTCGCATCCTATTGGTACTACCGGGGCAGACATGAGCATTACTGCCATTATTGGTGGTCAGGACCGATTCGGCCAAGACCAACCTGCCACCTTTACATTAGGTATGTCGTACGGATTCGATATTTAATCAGTTATCGTTGTAGCAGTTAAATGCAATAACACACTTAAAAAGCCAGTTTGCTACTTTCCAGTGCAAACTGGCTTTTTATCATGGATTATCAACAAAGCAGAACAACGCGTCAAAACACTGGGAGTACACCATGAAACAAAAAAACATTTTATCGTGGGTCGGAGGTATACTGATTTTTTGTGCCAGTCAATGGGGGATGGCCGCGGACACTATAAAAGTCGGGGTTTTACATTCGCTATCCGGCACCATGGCCATTAGCGAAACCACCCTGAAAGACACTGTCTTAATGCTGATCGATGAGCAAAACAAAAAGGGCGGTTTGTTGGGTAAAAAACTGGAAGCCGTCGTGGTCGATCCGGCATCCAACTGGCCGTTGTTCGCGGAAAAAACCCGCGAGCTCATCGAAAAAGACAAAGTCTCTGTGATATTCGGCTGCTGGACTTCCGTTTCACGCAAATCGGTATTACCCGTTATCGAAGAACTCAACGGTCTGCTGTTCTATCCGGTGCAATACGAAGGGGAAGAATCTTCCAAAAACGTGTTTTACACCGGCGCCGCGCCAAACCAGCAAGCCATTCCGGCCGTGGATTATTTAATGAATGATCTGGAAGTCAAACGTTGGGTATTGGCCGGTACCGATTACGTATATCCACGCACCACCAACAAAATCCTGGAAGCTTATTTAAAGGCCAAAGGCGTAAAAGAAGCCGATATCATGATCAACTATACGCCCTTCGGCCATTCCGACTGGCAGAGCATCGTTTCGGATATCAAGAAATTCGGTTCTGCCGGCAAGAAAACGGCAGTGGTTTCCACCATCAACGGTGATGCTAACGTGCCTTTTTACAAAGAACTGGGTAACCAAGGCATTTCGTCGGAAGACATCCCCGTCGTGGCGTTCTCGGTGGGCGAAGAAGAACTCTCCGGCATTGACACCAAACCACTAGTAGGTCACTTGGCCGCCTGGAATTACTTCATGAGCGTGGACGATCCGAAAAACGAAGAGTTTATCAAGAAATGGCATGCGTTTATCAAAGACAAAAAACGCGTCACCAATGATCCCATGGAAGCCCATTACATCGGTTTCAATATGTGGGTAAAAGCCGTGGAAAAAGCCAAAACCACCGATGTGGATAAAGTGGAACAAGCCATGATCGGCATCGAAGCGCCCAATCTGACCGGCGGCACGGCGAAAATGCTCAAAAACCACCACTTGACCAAACCCGTGTTGATCGGAGAAATCCAGGACGACGGTCAATTTGCCGTAGTGTGGCAAACCGATGGACTGGTTCCCGGCGACGCATGGTCCGACTTTTTGCCCGGCAGCAAAGACATTATCTCCGACTGGACCGCTCCCATTAAGTGCGGCAACTACAATACCAAAACCAAGAAATGTTCTGGTCAGAACTACTAAGAACTAGTACCTAGCAAAAATTGTAAGTTAATAATAAGTGTGCGCGGTTGCGTTGTGCCGCGCACTATAAAAATCGCAGCTATGGATTCCTTTTCCAGCAGCATCAATGTCGTCAACAACTACGAGAACCGCAATGGCACTCACACGCAGTAATGTAAAAAACATGGCTATTCTAATACGGCTTGTCTTTATTTCTCTGGGATTTTTTAATTGCATTAGCGTTTTTGCCGCTGATGAAGTCAGCACTGACGAACCAGCCACGGCATCGGCGCAACCAACTTCCATAAATCCCTCTTTCGAACAAACCGTGCAATTGCTCAACGTCTCCAGCTTCAAGGATAAACTGGCGGCCGTTGAAACCTTGGCCACAATAGCCCATCCACAAACTCTTCCGTTACTAAAGGCATTACTGGACAACGACGTATACCGCCGTAAAAGCGACAGTCGCATTGTCATCGCCACCAAGGCCGATAACGTTTATCAGTTAATTGACGCAACCACCGGCGAGCCTTTGGGCACTTCGGAGAAAAGCGAGCTTAAAAAACTCGTAGTGAACAACAAAATGCGCAGCCTAATAAGTGAAGCAATCGCCCGGCTCAATTTAACCAGCAAAATCGCCGCTGTTCGCTTGCAAGCAGTCCAGAATATGCTGAGTGACATGGATGAAAAAACCGCAACACTCATGCGCGAGCTTTTGGACAAGGAGTCCAATAAAAAAGTCAAAGAAATGATGCAAACGGCCATCGCGATTGTGGAAGTCAACAGCGATGATAAATTCACCCGTATCAACGCCATAAGGTCCTTAAGCACCAGCATAGAACCGGAAGCGAAAAATGTCTTGACCGGTTTGTTGGCGAAAAATACCGAGGATGAATTCACCGAAGCGGATACCGATGTCAGGGCCGCCGCCAAAAGCGCGTTAAACAGTATTCAATCCAGTCTGGATTTTTATCACTTTATCGAAACCACATTTTTCGGTTTAAGCCTGGGGTCGGTGTTGTTATTGGCTGCCATAGGGCTGGCCATAACATTCGGGGTGATGGGCGTCATCAATATGGCGCACGGTGAACTGATTATGCTGGGCGCTTACACCACCTACGTCATCCAGCAGCTCATGCCCAACCATATCGGCATATCGGTTTTGATTGCGATTCCGGCGGCGTTTATTGTGGCCGGCCTGGTAGGTATCGCCATTGAACGCGGCGTCATCCGGTTTTTATACGGCAGGCCGTTGGAAACCTTATTGGCCACGTTTGGTATCAGTCTGATATTGCAACAACTGGTGCGCTCCATTTTCTCTCCCTTGAATCGCTCGGTGGAAACTCCCGCCTGGATGAGCGGCACTTGGGAAATCAACAGCGCCTTGTCACTGACCTATAACCGGCTTTACATTGTGTTATTCAGCATTATCGTTTTCTTCGCACTGTTATTGGTGTTGAAGAAAACCGTGCTGGGCTTGCAGGTTCGCGCGGTTGCGCAAAACCGCGCCATGGCCCGGGCCATGGGGGTACGCTCCGAATGGGTGGACGCGTTAACGTTCGGCTTGGGTTCCGGCATCGCCGGTGTGGCGGGCGTGGCGTTGAGCCAGCTCACCAACGTCGGGCCCAACATGGGACAAGGGTATATCATCGACTCCTTTATGGTGGTGGTATTTGGCGGTGTCGGTAACTTATGGGGTACGTTTGTCGGCGCCATGTCTTTGGGCGTGGTCAACAAGTACCTGGAACCCTACTCAGGCGCAGTCATGGCAAAAATACTGGTATTGGTATTTATTATTTTGTTTATCCAAAAACGGCCGCGGGGCTTGTTCCCGCAAAAAGGCCGGGCGGCGGAGAATTAAGTCATGCAGTATAAAGGATTGTTATCGAATCTGCTGTCCAACGACCGTGGCGGAAAAATTTTTCTGGGCATTCTGCTTGCCGTGGCGGTTGTGGTGCCAATTTTCAACCTGGTCGTCCCGGAGTCCTCCGCATTTCATGTATCCACCTACACCGTCACCTTAATCGGCAAATATCTAGCGTTTGCACTATTAGCCATCGCCTTGGATTTGGTATGGGGCTATTGCGGCATCCTCAGCCTGGGGCATGGCGCGTTTTTCGCCTTGGGCGGATACGCCATGGGTATGTATCTGATGCGTCAAATCGGCGACCGCGGTGTATATGGCAACCCTACCCTGCCCGACTTTATGGTTTTTTTGAACTGGCATGAACTGCCCTGGTATTGGTATGGCTTCGACATGTTCTGGTTCGCCATGTTGATGGTGTTGTTTGTCCCGGGACTTTTGGCGTTTGTGTTCGGCTGGTTTGCGTTTCGCTCCCGAGTGACCGGCGTTTATCTTTCCATCATCACCCAGGCATTGACCTACGCCTTGATGCTGGCGTTCTTCCGCAACGAAATGGGTTTCGGCGGCAACAACGGCTTGACCGATTTTAAAGACTTGCTGGGATTTGATTTGCAGGCCGACAGCACCCGTATCGGTGTTTTTCTCGCCTCGGCAATTGCCTTGGCCATAGGCTACTTAGCGTGCCGCTATATCGTAACGTCTAAAATGGGCCGGGTGGTGGCGGCGGTGCGCGACTCGGAGGACCGGGCGCGGTTTGTGGGTTATAAAACCGAAAACTATAAATTGTGGATTTTCACGTTTTCCGCGGTGTTGGCGGGTATCGCCGGCGCCTTATATGTGCCGCAAGTAGGCATTATCAATCCCGGCGAATTCTCCCCTTTAAATTCCATTGAATTGGTGGTGTGGGTGGCCGTGGGAGGCCGCGGCACCTTATATGGGGCAGCCATGGGCGCAATCGTTGTGAATTATGCCAAAACCTATTTTACCGGTGCATTCCCGGAAATTTGGTTGTACGCCCTGGGTGCATTGTTTGTCATTGTGACGGTTTTTCTACCACAAGGCATTGTGGGATTGTTTAATAAATTGAAAAAACGCCGCAACGTTACTTCCGCGGAGACCAGCCCATGAATCAACTGGATAATCTGCGCGAAACCATGCGCCGCGACCGGGTGTTTGATTTTGTCGCCCAAGGCCGCTATCCCTTTTCCGGACGCCGCAGCGTTACACCAGGTGTGGTCGACGCGACCCACGGACCGATATTGTATCTGGAGAACATTACCGTCAGTTTCGATGGCTTTAAAGCCATTAACGATTTGACGCTGTACATCAACGACGGCGAGTTGCGCTGCATCATCGGACCTAACGGCGCGGGTAAAACCACCATGATGGATGTCATCACCGGTAAAACCCGGCCCGATACCGGCACGGCTTATTTCGGCCAGACCATGGACCTCACGCAGATGACCGAATATGAAATCGCCCAAGCCGGCATTGGCCGGAAATTTCAAAAGCCCACGGTGTTCCCCCGCCACAGTGTGTTCGAAAACCTGGAATTGGCCATGGCCACCAATAAGAATGTCTGGCCGTCTTTGGTGGCCACGCTCAGCGGCGAACAAAAAGATAAAATCGAGGAAGTTCTGCAAACCATCGGCTTGTCCGAGCATAGCCACTCTCCCGCCGCGTTGTTATCCCACGGCCAGACCCAGTGGCTGGAGATCGGTATGTTATTGATGCAAAATCCCCGGGTGTTACTAGTGGACGAACCCGTGGCCGGCATGACCCATCAGGAAATGGACAAGACCGCGGAATTGCTCAACAACCTGGCCGGCAAACATTCGGTCGTGGTTGTGGAACACGATATGGATTTTGTGCGCTCCATCGCCCGCACCGTAACCGTGTTGCACGAGGGCAGCGTATTGGCCGAAGGCACCATGGACGAAGTGCAGAATGATCCTAAGGTGATTGAGGTATATTTAGGCGAATAAAAAAATTCTTTCTTGGCGTCTTGGCGGTTTAACAGAAATTTCGGTAGAGCAGCAATGTTACGAATAGAAAACCTCAATCAATATTATGGTGAAAGCCACACGTTGTGGGATGTGGCTTTGGACATCGAAGCCGGCAGCCGGGTTTGTTTAATGGGCCGCAACGGCATGGGCAAAACCACGCTATTGCAATGTATTATGGGATTGTTACCCATCAAAACCGGCGGCATTGTGTTTGAAGGCCAAATCATTACCCAGCAACCCGCCGAACTCAGGGCCAAGCTGGGCGTGGGTTTCGTGCCGCAAGGCCGGCAGATCTTCAGCCAGTTAAGCGTGGAAGAAAACCTCATGATCGGTTTGAACGCCCGGCGCGACAAACTGCGAAAAATCCCGGAGCGGATCTTCGATCTGTTTCCGGTGTTAAAAGACATGTTACATCGCCGCGGCGGCGATTTGTCCGGCGGCCAGCAGCAACAGCTGGCCATCGGCCGAGCGCTGGTTCTTGATCCCAAGCTGTTGATATTGGACGAACCGTGCGAAGGCATACAACCGAATATCGTGCAGCAAATCGGGGATGTGTTGTTGAAACTCAACGAAGAAGAAAACGTCACCATATTGCTGGTGGAACAAAAACTCCCCTTCGCCCGCCGTGTCGGCCAACAATTCACGATTATGGACAAAGGCCGATCCGTAGCTAGCGGCCCTATGCAGGACCTATCCGAAAAACTGATCCAGAAACACCTCACTGTTTAGAACCGCAATTTATTGTCGTTTAGCACAGTTCGCGGCGCCGTGGGAGCATACCTTTAGGGCGCGACTTGCGACGGCGAAGCCCCGGATCACGGTGCATAACACCGCACTGCCGGCTAAATATTCCATAAAACCTGTCGATATATTACCCATTGAGCAAAAGTTTACCGCTTGTATGGCACCAAACGTTATGGAGTTGAGCGAAATGGGCATTCTGGATAATTTACGACAACAATCTGAAAACCTAAAAGCCAAAGAGCAACAAGAACAACAACGTCAAGCAGAATTGCAGGCACATTTTCGAGACCAGCTACAACCCAAAATGATCGAGATGTACAAATATCTCAACGAATTTGCTGAACATCTCAACTACATTAAACCCGATATTCAAGTCGACTACCAACTCAACGCCGAAGGACTTAAGGTTGCGCTCAAACAGGAGAATTACAAAATCCAGGTAGACAGTGTCAATGAAACCAGGCTGGTCAATTTCCGATTTGAATGCAGCAACCCAAGAGACCTGGCTTTTGTTGCGGGCGACAAACTGAGCATTGACAAAAATATTGAATATCTGCAGCGCTTTAATCTGCAATACCAATGCAAACGCAATAAAGATGAAAAGCTCGATGTCACCAATGCGCAATTCACGGTTAAATGCGTTGTTCCCATTGTGTTTATGTTTAAAGCCAATGTTGAGAACTCCAGCATCGATCTCATCTGCAACAACTTCGATGGTTTAGGTATATTACGCCATGCGTTTAAAGCCCATCATTTCAATGAAACATTCTTTGATAATTTGGGACGTTTTATCTTGCGCGAAAATCCCGAATTTCTGAAACTCAATATTTCCGAAGACGCCATAGAACAAATCCGCGCCCAGATCGCCGAAGAACAACGCCAACGGCAAGAAGAACTAAAACACGCGGAAATGATCCACCAGGAAGAACAAAGCCAGCAACAACTGGAGTCAACGCGGTTTCGGTTGTTTAAGAAAGCGGAGTAGTCCCTAAGGATTCCTACACTGCACGGAGTGTGTAGGGCGGAAAAGCGATAGCCCCTTCCGCCATTACCAACCGTTGCCTCAACCCACAGCTTAGCTACCGAATGTACCCGTAGTTTCAAATCAACAACCGTTCGCCAGCAGAGCTCCTACAAATTCACCGCCCGGTCCAATTTCCGGTAACCCAGTGCCTCGGTTAAGTGCATGGTTTGAATGGTCTCCGCGTTGGCCAAGTCGGCGATGGTGCGGGCGACTTTGAGGATGCGATGATACGCCCTGGCGGATAAGCCGAACTTGTCTATGGCTTGTTCTAATAGTTGATAGTCGGGCTCGCTGAGTTTGCAGGCTTGTTCCACCTCACGGTTGTTGAGTTGGGCGTTGCATTTACCGTTGCGTTGCATTTGTGCGGTTCGACTGGCTTCGACTCTAGCGCGCACTTGCTCGCTGGTCTCACCCGTCTCACCCTGGGAGTTTCGCAACACGCCTTGGGGTATGCTGGGCACTTCCACATGAATATCGATTCTGTCCAGCAATGGCCCGGATATTTTGTTGCGATAGCGTAGCACTTGTTCCGAGGTGCAAACACAGCGGCCGCTGTGGTGGCCCAGGTATCCGCAGGGACAGGGATTCATGGCCGCGACCAGTTGAAAGCGGGCGGGAAACTCCGCTTGGCGCGCGGCCCGAGATATTGTGATGCTGCCCGATTCCAAAGGTTCTCTTAACACCTCCAACACCCGGCGATCGAACTCAGGCAATTCATCCAGGAATAGCACACCCCTATGGGCCAACGATATTTCTCCGGGGCGAGGTTCGCTGCCGCCGCCAACTAATGCCACGCCGGATGCCGTATGATGAGGCGAGCGAAAACTGCGCCGCTTCCAGTTTTCAAAATGAAATCCCTGATCGCTGATAGATGCTACCGCCGCGGCTTCCAACGCTTCTTGTTCACTCATACTGGGCAATATGGTGGGCAAGCGACTGGCCAGCATGGTCTTACCGGTGCCGGGCGGCCCGATCATGAGCAAACTATGCCCTCCGGCGGCAGCCACTTCCAATGCGCGCCGCGCATGATGTTGCCCACGCACGTCAGCCATATCGTTAATCGCATTATGGTTGTTGAGTGGCCGGTTGAGGCTGTGCCGCTCCACTGGCAGGCGGCCGCTGAAATGCCCGCAGACCTCCAAGAGGTGTTTGGCGCCGTACACATGCGCGCCTCTCACCAAGGCGGCTTCATCGGCATTATCATAAGGCACAAACAGGGAACGCTTGGCTTGTGTGGTTTGCAATGCCACCGGTAAGACACCTTTGACACGGCGAAGCTCACCACTGAGCGCCAGTTCGCCGACAAATTCGTAGTCGGCTATGAGTTCTTTGGGAATTTGCCCGGTGGCGGCCAAAATGCCCAGGGCAATAGGTAAATCAAAACGGCCGCCTTCTTTGGGTAAATCCGCGGGTCCGAGATTGACCGTAATGCGCCCGATGGGAAATTCGAAACGTGAATTGATAATGGCGCCGCGTACCCGGTCTTTACTTTCTTTTACGGCGGCTTCAGGCAATCCAACAATAGACATGGCCG
>JASFLF010000072.1:0-9477 GCA_050118235.1 Gammaproteobacteria bacterium
CTTCGTAAATGTCGCCTTTCACGTCCGCCAGCAAGGTGGACCACTGCTCCTTGTCGATCATTTTGATCAAGCGTTCGAGCTTGGCGGGATCCTGACAAATTTGTCTGGAACAAATTTGGACAGCCGCAGGCTGCCCGGAGGGTGCAGGCCATGGACGATGCACATGGATGTGCAAGTGTCGAGAGAGGCAGGACGCCGAGAACGACCGGCCTGCATCAATTTTGTTTTGCGCCTTGCGGAAGATGGTGCCTAACATGCCACCTTCTATACCCAGATTTTCCAGGGTATGGCGGTATTGCAGTTCCAAATCATCGCCATCGAGTTTCACCAACTTGGCCCAGGCGTATTTATTCGGCACCTGTACCTGTTGGCCAGCCTTCTCCCGCTCATCGGCCATTTTGAGGAAGATTAAGTAGGTGATCTGTTCGACATAATCCCCATACCCCACGCCATCGTCACGTAAGACGTGAGCGTAGTTCCAGACTTTATTGACTATTTCTGATGCGCTCAAAATTACCTCATAATATCAATAAGTTATAACTATAATTTTCTAAAACAATATAAAATTTAGCTTGATTTTTACCTACAAAATGCCGATATTACTAACACGACGGGTAAATCCTGATCTGTGCCGAGCATGTTCCCTTCCATCGGTAGGCAAGAGTGCTGGATACATCGACATATCAGGGACCGTCCTCTTTTGAACAATCTGGAAACCAGTATGAAAAAGAAATCATTGTTTGAATCAAACCCCTATTTACAAGATCCCAAGAAATACCGGGAATCATTAATCACGAGTGTTTCCAGTTCAACCGTTATCGAAACGGGCGCCAGCCTTACCCTAGTAAGGCAACAACTTTCTGAAGTGTCGAGCACTCCTACTTCTCCTACACCGCCTGAATCGAAACCTCGATAATTTCCTCAAATAACTTCTCCATGGGTTCATAGTCGCGCCCCATTCCAATTTGTACAGCGATAAAATAATCAATTTTTTTCGGCCCGCTAATAATACTAAAGTCTAAAATTGGCAATCCTGCTTGCAACGCCATAATAGTTGCCAATATGCGTGAGCATCTGCCATTACCTTCTCGAAACGGATGGATCAAAACAAGTTCGGTGTGAACCTCTGCGAGCGCTTTAACAATTTCATTTCTATCAGAAAAATTACAAGGCGTGTATTTCGCTAGTTGGTCTTTTTCAAACTGATCCATCAACTTTGGAATTTGCGCAGCCATTGCAAAAGAAAAATCTCCCTTGCTGATGTTGACACTTCTATAATTTCCCGCCCATTCATAAATATCACCCAGCCACACTTTATGCATATGGCAGATATCACCGGCATTAAATTTATGTTCAACATCATATTCATGAAACAACGCATCAGTCGCTTTAATAAGCGCTTCAGCTTCAATTCTATCCATTACATCTGAATCAGCGATACCTAGCTTATTTCTAAGCACCGTATCATTGGAACCCGGCTCAAACTGAGCCTCTATCGATCCGGATACATCGTACCTTCCCTTTTTCTTCATAGCCAATATGCTCTAACGATTAATCGGGAATAAGAATAGGAATAGGAATAATCGGACGCTACCCTTATTGCTCCATTACATCCAACTTCTTTGGCCGCCCTTGTGGACGATATTTCAGCACTCTGCCTGTTAACTTTTCCAGTTTCGTTATAAATCGTTCAGAACCACAGGGCAACCCCTTATCAATATTTCTCCTAAGCACAGACAACTGATCCGCCTCCTCACCCTCGGCCAACCAAGCACTCCAGTCTGCCATTTGATCCAGTTGCTTCCTCCACTTAGTATTTCGCGTCAAAACACCATCATCCCTTAGGCCGCAATTCGCGGCCGCACTCGACCACGGATATCGCTCAGCTTTACGCACCATCTTCGCACGCACAGGATTACGCTCAACGTAGCGAATAGCTGCCCACATATATACCTCATCCAATGGTGAGGAAAAAAAGCGTCCTTGCCACAAATGACCTTTCCAGCCTTTTTCGCGATTGATTCTTTGCGCATAACGCATGTGCAATGGTTTAAGCACTCGGTTTAATCCCTCCTCTGTGTTTGGAACAACAACCAAATGAATGTGATTCGTCATCAGGCAATAGGCCAAGACATCAACCTGATGCTCCTCGGTATATTCTTGTAACCAGCTCAGATAAGTATAACGATCGCCATCGGCAAAGAAAATTTCTTCACGACGATTACCACGTTGAGTTATGTGGTGGGGCACTCCTGGGAAAACGGTTCTTGCTAATCTAGGCATACGCCGATGTTAAAGCACAATGAAGTTTAAATAAAGGGTAGCGTCCCCTTTTCCGCGCCCAGTGCGACGTTCTCGAAGTCGCAGAATAATGCCATGTTGCGGGTTTCGGTTTTCTCGTTCATTTATCCTGTCCTGTACAGTCGGCCTGGTTTCTGTAATACGATATGCCCCTGATTAGACAATATCTGGGGGGGCGGCAGTATACCTGTTAAAATGCTCAATCAATTAGAGATCATAACTAGATATACTGTCCCCTTAAATCTTAAAGTTAAAATGGTGCACTTGCTACCTGAATTCGCCCACCGGCTAAGAAGAAACGCGGTTTACGTGGCAATGAACTTCCCTCCTCGAGCAGTGACCCCGCTACGCTTGAACTCCTTTATTCTAAAGGAGGCCGGTTATCAGCCATGAGTTTATCAAGGGTCTTCTGCGCTTGTTTCGGATTGGTCAGGTCATGATCTTCTAGCATTTCGCACACATGTCTTACCATTTCTTCTATAGAAGTCGGGTAGAACCTGCAGTCATCGGGACGGTCATCATAGATGTCACAAACATACTTATTTTGATCGGGTAATTTTCTCAGCCACGGACATAGCACTAATTGCTTTCCAGTGTCGGGGTCCATCCAGATTTTACCGCCACTAACATACCTGTCTATATCGGGGCGAAAAATGCGCCACGATTCTATTTCGCCAGCTGATGCAGACAGACCGCCGTCACTATACTTCATGCAGCATTTTCCACATTGATTACATTTTTTCACGTGTTTGTTTCGTCCTTGTCATAAAGCGATAAGGAGGTTGACGCCATGAATAGCTTCGATCACATTAATGCGCTAACCAACTGCTCTGCACCGAATGTTCGATTATTTAAACGCATAGCCCATTTTTTTCTTATTAAAGAGCTCCGTTAAACTGGGGGAGGTTCAGACGCCTTTAGTCATGTCTGACCCATTTTTTTTAGATCATCCCTTTATGTCCAATATCATTGTCGGTTTTGTTGGACTTTTCAGCTTTATGTTCTCTGGATTCAAATAATTGTAGCATACCCCACCAATCAATTTTTCTAATAAAAATAATAATATAGCTATAAAGCAACAGCTTGCAGCTTTATTTGGCACATGGCACATGTATTGCCCTTGTGTAGCTGTGCGAACAACAATGCACGACCCTTTTAATCTTAGGAGAAACCTTATGGCGTTACGCCAATGTGCAATATACGGAAAAGGTGGTATCGGCAAATCCACAACAACGCAGAACTTGGTTGCTGCTCTTGCAGAATCTGGCAAGAAAGTAATGATCGTTGGCTGCGACCCAAAAGCCGATTCCACCCGTTTGATTCTCCACTCTAAAGCTCAAAACACAATAATGGAAATGGCTGCTGAAGCAGGCACAGTAGAAGATCTTGAGTTGGAAGATGTACTCAAGATTGGTTACGGCGACATTAAATGCGTGGAATCAGGTGGTCCTGAGCCAGGCGTTGGTTGTGCCGGTCGTGGTGTAATCACCTCCATCAACTTCCTTGAAGAAGAAGGTGCCTACGACGAAGATCTTGATTTCGTATTCTACGACGTACTTGGTGACGTTGTATGTGGTGGTTTCGCCATGCCTATCCGTGAAAACAAGGCACAGGAAATCTACATTGTCGTTTCTGGTGAAATGATGGCTATGTATGCTGCTAACAACATTGCCAAGGGTATTGTGAAATATGCGAACTCAGGCGGTGTGCGTTTAGCGGGTTTAATCTGCAACTCACGTGAAACCGATCGTGAGGACGAACTTATAATAGCGTTGGCTGAGAAATTAAATACTACCATGATTCACTTTGTACCACGTTCGAATGCAGTACAACGTGCAGAAATCCGTCGTATGACTTGTGTTGAGTATGATCCAAAACACGCACAATCTGACGAATATCGTGAGCTTGCACGTAAGGTTGACGAAAATAGAGATCTTCGAATCCCTACACCTATTACCATGGACGAACTGGAAGAATTGTTGATGGAATTCGGCATCATGGAGGAAGAAGACGAAAGTATAATTGGCCAAACTGCAAGTGTAGAAAACTAATCTCGTTTAGTCTGGCTAACTTGTTTTTTCATGGTTTTAAATGAGTTAGCCAGTTTCTCACAACAGGGCGCTGAACTTTTTTCATGAAAAACCCGGGGCAGAGAGCAATTTATTCTAATATACTAACCTAAAACATAATACACAGCCTCTTCTTCTTCAATCCTTGGTCGTCCAGGTTGTCCTAATCGCGTTTGTCTTTTAGCCATTTCTTCAATCTTGTCCTTGAAGTAAGATCTTCCCAGAACCAGTTCATGATTCAGTGCATCGCGTATATCATGCAATGTACGTTGTCGATGTGATGACGAAATAGTTCGCGATAGGCCTCTACCAATGCATCCGATTTTCCTTGGGCGTTCGTGTGGTATCTGGATCATTTAAATTCGCCAGGACGATTCACCATGTTGGCTCTTATCGGATTCAGTTCGATATAGCGCATACAAGTCAGCAAATATCGATCACTATCTAGTTACGGTAGGGATGCCCCTCACGGAGCACCCCCCGTACAGATCCGTACGTGCGGGACTACCGCATACGGCTCCTGCCTCGGGTGTTGGCGGCGAAATCGTACGTTAGGCCAAGGGTGTAGAACACGCGGTGTCGGTAACCATCGATCACAGATAAGCCTGTTATACTTCTCCCACGTCAGCGAGCGCGCTTTCTGACTACGGCGACGTAGTGTCCGCAACCAGGCGCGACTGAGCTCATAGCGGAATAGGTTTAAGCTATCCAGGTTATACGGCACCGCATAATATTGGTAATACCCTTGCCGACAATCGGGGACACCCCACTAAATCCCCGAATGTGTGAATATTTACCTTGCTCAAGCCAGCTGTCAAGTAGTAAGTTCTATTAAAAGGTTCAGACAAGGGATGTTGGTATGACCCGCGCACGCCGTGAAGTAATATCGTTGGAATCTACACCTTACTATCATTGCGTCAGCCGATGCGTGCGCCGCGCGTTTCTGTGTGGTGACGATCACTACTCTCAACAAAACTTTGATCACCGCAGGCAGTGGATTCTGGATCGCTTGAAACATCTTACCGATGTGTTCGCGATTAAAATTGCGGCATTCGCAATACTCTCCAACCATTACCATGTCATAGTACGTATCGACCGGTACCAAGCGCTGCAATGGTCCGATGAAGAAGTTGTGGATCATTGGTGTAGATTGTTTAAGGGTGAATTGATTGTCGATCGTTGGTGTTCCGGGGCATTGCTGAGCAAGGCGGAAGAGATCGTTGCCAAATCGATAATAGAAGAATGGCGAAAAAGATTGTTTGATTTGAGCTGGTTTATGCGTTGCTTGAATGAACATATTGCTCGTCTGGCCAACCAAGAAGATGGCTGTAATGGAAGATTTTGGCAAGGCCGCTATAAGTCGCAAGCGCTGCTCGATGAAAAAGCGTTACTCACTTGTATGAGTTATGTCGACCTCAATCCTATTCGCGCCAAAATTGCCGACACACCGGAGACTAGCGATTTCACCAGCATACAGGAGCGCATACAAGCCTTTTCTCAAGCAACCGGCGAACCCAAAGATACTGCCCCACCCAATGTGCCACACCTCATACCGTTTGGCGGTGACGAATCCTTAAACCAAGCGGAAAACACTATTGCCTTTCATTTGGATAGCTACATAGCCCTGGTGGACTGGACAGGCAGAGCGGTCCGGGATGATAAACGCGGGGCTATTCCTCAGCACTTAGCGCCTGTCTTCGAACGCCTGAACATGAGTCCAGATGATTGGTTAAAAGCGGTTAAAAACGCCAGTCACCAACATGGATTGGCCAAAGGACCCATCGCCCGCTTGAAACAATATGCCGAGCGGCTCGGAAAACGATGGATACGCGGACAATCCTACTGCAAGGTGTTCTATCAATTCGCGCCGGATTAATACTTAGCGATATCAACCCAGTCAGAACATTCCATTCTCAATGGCCTATGCCAGGTTTGCTAGTGCTCTCACTAGTACTGGATACGTAGCACTTTTTCTAAACACCCTTAATTTTCGTATATACAGCCTATAAATAGCCCTCGTTCCAAGGGCGGTTCATCTTTTTCACGTTTGATCAACCATACCTAGAACAAAATTTCTTAGTTCGGCATTAGATGGCTGTCCTTGTTTTTCCGGTCAGGCCGCCTGAATTGCGGCTTCTTGGCCGGGCCGCTAAGCTCGGTTCCCCGAGTCGTGCCCGAGCATCTCGAGGAACCTAGTGATGTGGCTGTTCGCCCACTCGGGCTTCTCCTGACCGAGCCAGTGTCCAGCGGCGACCGTCTCGTTGATTCGCAGGTCGCTGCACTGCTCGTTCATGTCCAGACCGATCTTCTGGGCGTAGATATGCGTCCAATCGCTATCTCCCATCAGATACATGGCCGGCACCGTGATCGTCGAGTCCATGCCTTCCGTCCGCTCCCAGGTCCGCCGATAGTTGCGATACCAGTTGATGGGCGGACCGAAGCCATGGATCTCGTAGCGTGATGCGATGTAGCGCAGGAAGTCCTCGGGCATGAAGTCCGGCGGGATCTCGGGCACCGTGAGGGTGTCCAGAAAGTCCGTATTGGGATCGTCCGTCCCGAAGGCATCGGACTCGCCAGTCAACATGGTCCGCAGCGCTCCGTCGATGTCCTTGTTTAGGTTCTCGTGTACGGCGTCCCGCTGAAAGTCGATGATGTAGAAATACCTGCCCTGCATCTGTGCCTTGAGGGCGGTGAGAATGTCCTCTTCTCCCCGACCGAACCACGGCACACTGAGTCCACCGACCCCCTTCACCCGGTCCGGGTGCAACCAGGCCGTGTGCCAGGCGACGATGCACCCCCAGTCGTGTCCGATGACTACGCCGTGCTCTTGGTCGTAGGCGTCGAACAGCCCGACCACGTCCGCTGCCAACTCCACCGTGTCGTAGGCCTCGACCGCTGCGGGGGCGTCGCTTTCGCCGTGCCCGCGCATCTCCGGGGCCACCGCCGTATAGCCTTGGTCCACGAGGTGCTTGATCTGGGGTCCCCAGGTTGCCCAGCACTCGGGAAACCCGTGCAACAGGAATACCGGAGGTCCCTTACCGGCCTCAGCGACGTTGAGGGTGATTCCATTTGTCGCGATCCGCCGAAAACGGACGTCATAGTCTTCCAGACCGTACGGTAAATTGGGTTGGTCAGTCATCACTGCCTCCTTGGCGAGTCAGAGTGGGGGTGATCTAGAAACTTCAGAGTCAGGTCGGCGAGGATAACACAAATCTTTGCGTGATATGAAGAACAGAGAGTCTCCTCGCCTGTCTAGCCGGGTTGAGCGGCCTGGATTCTAGCCGCTACGGCTGGTGTCGTGGTGCCGGGCGGGCAAAAAAGTACGAAGGGATTAAAAACTGAACATTTTGCAAAGGTGGTTAAGAATAAATCACTTTGACCCCTATTTTTCCTATTTTTTAGGTTTGGTAACCAATCTTAGTCACCCTTGAACCAGAATATTGTCGAGAACAAGAACTACGGTCCGAACGAATAATAGAAAAACTGCTCTCTGTCCCTGATCCGGGCTTTTTCGCTTTATGGATGATACAACGAACCCGACCCCTTCTTCACGCGACCCCTTCTTCACGCGCGACCCCTTCTTCACTGAGTTTATTTCTCCCGCTGTCAAAAGTTGCCAGCGCCGCTGATCTTGAAGAAGGTCGAAGAGCGGCAACTCATTGCGCCATTTGTCATGGCATTAACGGCGAAGGTAATGGTGCACCAAAATCCAAAATCTCAGGTATGGAAATTGAAGTATTTAAAAAACGTGTCAATGATTACAAATGCGGTGAGATTAAAAATGTCATGATGGAAAGGTTTACCAAGCACCTTTCTGACGAAGACATTGAAAATTTAGCAGCCTACTATGCCACTAAGTAGTTTTAGCTGAGTATACTTTTGAGTATACTTTTGTGTCAGTATGATATTTTCATTTCCGTATGCGACTCGGTAAATATAGCCGTACACCTTACCTTGAACCGGTTTAATAATTCAGTTTCTTACGAAATTCCAGAAAAAATATCCTGCTTTTCACTAAATGACTCGTAAATAAACGTCATCAATGCTCGCACACGCGCAGTATGACGTAGATCCGGATGGGTTAAAACCCAAAGTTCGCTTCTCAATTCCTTAATTGGTTGGCCTACACGGTTTAGACCGTTCTCCATATCCCCCATAAAACATGGCAACAGGATTACTCCCATATCCTGTTTTGCAGCACTGATCGCTGCCATGGTAAGGCTGCTGCTGAAAACAATCTTGTCCCTGGCCCGCTCTTTTTTCTTCCAGATTATCGGAATCAACCAATCAGTTTCATCCAGAATAGTCACCCAATTATGCTCGGACAGTACTGTGGTTAGGTGCTTTTTAAGGTAACGCGGCGAAGCATAGGCACAAAAATTAAATTCACCAATGCAACGACCAAGACTGGTATCCGGAGGTTTATTCGTAACCCGCACGGCCAGGTCTGCCTCGCGGCGTGTGAGTTCAAGCGGCATATTGGTAATCTCGACTTGCACTCGAATGTCCGGATGCTTCTTACAGAAACTTGCAATGACTGGCGCCAACATATGGATAGTAATACCTTCCGGCGCCGTTAACCGTATATCCCCCTGCAAGCGAAAGTCCTTACCAAGCAGTTCACGCTCCAGGGTGAGTGCTTCCTCTTCCATGCGTGCGGCTGCATGCATCACAAACTCCCCCGCTTCGGTCATTACGTAACCCTGCTGGACGCGTTCAAAAAAACGCACGCCCATTTTCTTTTCAACGGCATTAATCTGCCGAAAAACGGTACTTTTATTCAGCTTCAGCGCCTTAGCCGCCCCGGTCAATGAGCCGGCCCGACAAATGGCCAAAACAATACGCATATCATTCCATTCCACTGTTTCTCCTCATTTTTTTGTAACTTCTTCTCAGAACTTCCCGTTGCAATTTTGCAACAATAAAGTGCAAATATGGACCATTACGTTGCAATAAAAATTAGCCTAAGCTTGGTCACGTGTAAAGTAAAAAGGAGCCAATTATGAAAAAGACATTTGAAGAACGCGTTGCCGAAGCTACATCCAAGGTACCTGCCTTAACCGCGCAGCAAGCCAATCAACAACGGCAACAATTTCCCGAATTGATA
>JASFLF010000073.1:0-9458 GCA_050118235.1 Gammaproteobacteria bacterium
TCTAGTGTAGTGTTTCATATAAACCGCACATTTAGACGAGATAGACTTGAGGTGGGTCTTACAGATTCTATCTGGCCCTACGGGAAGCCACTCAAAGCACGATTGCCGCGTCGCCTAAAGCGCCTACTGTTGGTGCAGACCTTGGAAAGGTAGCCGACATTCCCTGCGCTCTGCGCCTCGCACTCGCGCTTTGAGCGGCTTTCTAAATGCACGTTTTATATGAAACACTACACTAGTTGACACTATCTTGTGTGGGTTATAAACCCCGGGCTTCATAACCCATCTCAAGTCGCGCCCCACTGGTGCGCTCCTACTAAAACTTGATATTTTGATGCGATAACGCAAGTAAAGTAGTATTATCGAGAAGTATAATTTAAAGAAAAAATTGAAAAGTGGATTAACAAGATTGTTGGTAACTAAACTGAGCCAACCCACGCAAACCGGGGAAAAGCCAAAATTACCTGCTGCGTTGGCGATTGATTCAATTCAGTTTCAGGAAGGAATAACGTAATCGCTGTTCGCGCGTCCATAGCGTGACACCTGCCCGTTGACCAACTGTTTCAATATCAATGATGAAATCCGGATTATCGAAATCAATAGTGCCAACGGCCCCGTGTTCAACGAGTTTCTCTTTTATAAAATGATCAAATAATTGCTCTTCGTTTTGACTGGACAAGCGGCCCCTGAAACCACGTCGATGCATACGCACATGAAAGCTTGAACCCGCCAGTTGCGGTACCCAAGCCTCCACGGCCTGCGTTATCTGCGCTTCAAATTCAGCCGGCATTTGAAAATCGAAGTTAACTGTTGCCGGCAGAACGCGACTGATAATGCTTACTAACGCGGGCACCGCCTTGATCTCCTTATCCAAATCAACGAGAAATTGCTCGACATCGTTCACCTTCATCACCAACACGTTGTAATAATTAGTCTTGCTTACACGGCCAATTGTCTCAAGGAATTGTGTAGCCTCAGGGAATTTGCCTTGCTGAATAGTAACTACGACGTTCCAATCATTCATACCTAGTCTCTATCATATTTTTCCTTTTTTTAACCGCGGGCCAATATTTAAGCAATTTTGTTCCATTCGGCATAAACGCTTGTAGTTATCAACCAACTAGGGAGCAGAGTCAATTACTACTATTTCTTACTGCAGTATTACATCCACTCCTCTTCAGACAACTCTTGCAACTTACCCCATAGGTTACCCAGTGGTAGATCAAAAAGGCTGGATACGCTGTGGCCACCTGCCGGAATGCAGCGCGCGGCAGCCACCATGACCTGTGCGGCAAGTGCTGTTTCTGAAAAGCGCCCTTCGAGCAACAGCAATTGGTGCTCGACTGGCCCCGCTGTTCCCCGTCGTTCCAAAAATACACCATGCCCTTCCTCTTCCAACAGTGCTACACTTTCCACGGGAAAGACAAAAGTCTCCTCATCTAAATAAAGTGGATCGCTACGGATCGCCTTTTCCACCGCCTCCAAGCTGGCACCTTGTTCCAGTTCTACGTATACGTAATGTTGCCTTTGGCCGTCGGCAGCGTATCGCTCTGTAGACAATGCGCCTTTTACTCCGTGAATCGCCTGTGCCAAGGTAGTGTGGTGTAGATTGATTCCGGGCCGGTAGGTTATTTCAGAATGACCTTTTGGTATCAACAAGGCAAATAGATCACGAAACACCGACAATATACCGGGATCCCATCCTGCACCTACAACGGCAGGAACTTTGAAACGCCTTGTTAGTTTGTCAAGTTCCTTTTTATGTTCCTGGTATGCTCTTCCATGCAATTTGGCACATTCCACAATTGGAACACCACCTTGCAACAGATCATGAACAACCGCGAGTGTAGCTTCAGTAGGCACGCAGATAAGGGCAGCGTCTACATGACCGAGTTCAGAAACATGGCCCGCGACCGGGATATTCTCAAATCCGGCAGAGAGTTTTTGTCCCGTAACACCGTGCTGGCGCACCACGCCGACTAATGCGGATTGTTCATCCTCGTTGATCGCCCGGATGCAAGCACGCCCCAATTTGCCGAATCCAACAACCACCAATTGCAAAACCTTCACGCGATACCCCACTGCCTATCTCAACCATTCAAACATCGATTCCCGGCCACGGAGCTACTGGAACGGGCGGACAACTGCTTGTAAACTTAATAATATTACATAGCAGGAGATGGAACATGAAATTTGATGAAAAAACGGTGCAGACTGTCTGGGAAAAAGGCCGAGCCCTAAATGACAAAGATTCAACCGAGTGGCGTAAGGATGAATGCGGAGCCTGGATAAATCGCAACCAATATGGCAATGAGGCTTCTGAATTCGGCTGGAAGATTGAGCATATCGCGCCAGGCGCGCCCCAAACCGCAGAAAACCTGCGACCTTATCAACACGAAAATGCGTTTAATCAGGCCGCTGGTCAATCCCATTGCCGGGTCACGGCTGATCGCGAAGGTGTGCCACCAACTGCTCGCATTGATAAGCCACGCAACAAGTCGACTGGATAAACAACAACTATGCCAGTTCTAATCTATAGCCAGATAGAAAAACACAAAGCGGCCGCCGTCTACATCAACCATTAACGTCGCACCATGGGAGATACCGTAATCCACGTAACCTGGAATGTCGCTGTCGAGGTGGCATTCACTCACATGCTGCGGGGACTCGAAGTCGCGATTCTTGTCGTACCACGATAACAACATGTAATCGCCGAGCCGTTGCTCCGCAACGGAATCGGCCAGCGACAAGGCGGCGCGGTAATCCCCCAACGTCGGTTCCGGATGTAACATGACTACATGCACATTGGAAAGGTCCACACCCTCACGCGGCAGACATGCCAAGGGAGTATTTGATAGATTTTGTTTATCAGTCATACTAGTGTAGTGTTTCATATAAACCGCACATTTAGACGAGATAGACTTGAGGTGAGTCTTACAGATTCTATCTGGCCCTACGGGAAGCCACTCAAAGCACGATTGCCGCGTTGCAGACCTTGGAAAGGTAGCCGACATTCCCTGCGCTCTGCGCCTCGCACTCGCGCTTTGAGCGGCTTTCTAAATGCACGTTTTATATGAAACACTACACTAGCGCACTGAACTTATACAAACCGGTTTAAGCAGGAGTTTCTCCATGGATCTGAGTGAATAATCGATCCAATTCCGCCATAATATGATCCAGTGTTCCCGATGAAATCAGCTTGCCGGAGGCGTTACTAACACAAAACATATCGTGCTTGCGATCACGGCTAATCTGGACTACCAGTTCCTCATTGGCCCCGCCGCGATAGATTTCAAAAACATCCGCGCCGTCGGCGTTTTTGCACCAATACCATCGAGTCGCGCGACCATGCGCGATTTCATGACCACCAAAACTTTCCAGTTTCTCACGATCTTCTTTGCCGATAAAATTGTCGGGTAGATTGATAATTTTTGCCATAGAAACACCTATAAAAATCAATTATTAATATAAACCTAGCATTTTTTCCCCTAAAATGACAAGCGGATACCTAAACGAAAAATTAACTTTTTGATACTTTATCAAAATCCAGCACAATCGCTTCGTCCGGTGCTGGGGTGAGACAACTGACTACGATTATACTCAGCATCGAAAAGACAAAACCCGGCACAATTTCATAAAGGTCAAAAATTCCCCCGCTTAGCTGCTTCCAAACAACAACCGTCACACCACCCACAATAATTCCGGCCAGCGCGCCGTAACGATTCATCCTGCGCCAGTACAAGGACAGAATCAAAGCCGGACCAAAGGCCGCACCAAATCCCGCCCAAGCGTAGGCGACAAGATCCAACACCTTACGCTCCGGATTCCATGCCAAAACCAGAGCAATTATGGCAATCAGTAATACCGCAACTCGCCCTGTCCAGATAAGTTCCTGTTCACTTGCAGAATGCCTGAACAATGCCTTATAAAAATCACTGGTAAACGCTGCCGCGGAAACCAATAACTGCGAGTCCGCGGTACTCATAATAGCGGCCAATATGGCTGCCAGACATATACCTGCAACAAGCGGATGAAACAGTGAATCAACTAATACAATAAACACTTTCTCGGTATCTGCACCTTGTAATGGTTGTTGCAAATATCCGATACCAACCATGCCTACCAACACGGCACAAACCAGCGTGATGAAAACCCAAGTTACGGCAATCCTTCTTGCTGCCGGAATTTCCGCAACTGAACGAATGGCTTTAAAACGCGCCAAAATATGCGGTTGACCAAAATAACCCAGGCCCCAGGCCATTAATGAAATGATAGCCATCAATTCCAGCGGCTCGTTTTTTATATTGGTCAGCGCGTTTAACAAGGCCGGATTAATTTCAGCAACCGTGGACATTGTGGAATCCAAACCACCCATGCTTACTATCGCAATGACAGGTACGACGACCAAAGCCAAGGCCATCAACAATCCCTGAAAAAGATCCGTCCAGCACACCGCAAAAAAGCCACCGACAAAAGTGTAAACCACGATGACCATCGCCCCAACAGCAACGGCCCAGTGATAAGGCAAGTCAAAAACCGCATTGAATAATTTCCCACCGGCCACTAAACCGGAACTGGTGTAAAACAAAAAGAACAACAGAATGAATATGGCGGACACAATGCGTAATAAGCGTGTCTCGTCACAAAACCGTTGCTCAAAAAACTCAGGCAACGTTTGGCTGTCGCTGGCGATGACGCTGTATTGCCTAAGCCGGGCCGCGACAAGACGCCAATTGAAGTAAGTCCCGACCAGCAAACCCAGCGCGATCCAGCCGGCCTCCAGACCGGCCGCATAGGCATAACCGGGCAAGCCAAGCAACAACCAACCACTCATGTCGGAGGCGCATGCACTAATGGCGGCGACCCAACTGCCCAAGCGTCTTCCCCCAAGAATATAGTCCGATAAGTTTTTCGTACGCCGATAGGCTAAATAGCCTATGAGCATCATTAAACCGACATAAACAATAAACGTAGCGCTAACCAAATTAGTAATACCTTATTCTTATGGTCATCAATATTTTCATGACCATGTTTTATTGCATCCTAGCCTTATTTCATAATCAGGAACCACGGTCTATCATAATCAAACACCGAATCAACTGTGTAAAATAAATAAACCGTGTTTCTGGCTCGAATTGTGTTATACTCGCCGCCAAATTGTATATATGACACACTTCAGTCTGTGTCTCCCTTCGCGGACACCCCTTTCACGGTAAGCCTCGAAAAAATTGTTCCCTCCTGGACTGTCTCAAGCTAAAGCTTGGGCAGGCGGTAACCCCAACCCTTAAAGGGCAAATACCACATGTCATTTGATTCTCTCGGCTTATCGGCCGAATTGCTGCGTGCTATCAGCGAACAAGGCTATACCCAGCCTACTCCTATTCAAACCCAGGCCATCCCAGTCATATTGGAAGGCCGGGATATTCTTGCCGGCGCCCAGACCGGCACCGGTAAAACCGCCGGTTTCACCTTGCCTATGCTACAACGGCTGGCCCAGACTAAAAACATCAAATCCTACCGCGCCATTCGCGCTTTGGTCCTGACGCCCACCCGGGAACTGGCGGCACAAGTGGACGACAGTGTAAAAAACTACTCGAGACACTTGCCCTTGAAATCAACGGCGGTTTTTGGTGGTGTCAGCATCAACGCACAAATCAACAAATTGCGTAAGGGCATCGACATCCTGGTGGCCACACCGGGGCGCCTCCTGGACCATGTAAACCAAAAAACCATTGACCTCTCCAACATCGAGATCCTGGTGCTGGACGAAGCCGATCGCATGCTCGACATGGGTTTCATTCGGGATATCCGCAAAATCCTGGCGCTTCTACCCAAACAACGGCAAAATCTGCTGTTTTCCGCCACCTTCTCCGATGAAATCAAACAGTTATCTAACAGTCTTTTGAAAGCGCCGGTCTTAATCGAAGTAGCCCGGCGCAACACTACCGCTGAACGTGTCACTCAGGTGGTCCATCCGGTGGATAGAAACCGCAAGCGCGAACTTCTCTCGTTCATGATTGGATCGCGCAACTGGCATCAAGTACTGGTTTTTACCCGCACTAAAAACGGCGCCAATCGCTTGGCTGAACAACTCGGCAGAGACGGCATCAACGCGGCCGCTATCCATGGTGACAAAAGCCAGGGAGCGCGTACCCGTGCGTTAAAAGACTTCAAACAAAACAATATACGCGTGCTAGTCGCCACCGATATCGCCGCTCGCGGTCTGGACATCAATCAGCTGCCCCATGTTGTCAACTATGACCTGCCTAATGTACCGGAAGATTATGTGCATCGCATCGGCCGCACTGGTCGCGCTGGAAATGAGGGCGAAGCACGCTCGCTGGTCTGTGTGGATGAACACAAACATCTCAGAGACATCGAAAGCTTGCTCAAATGCAACATTCCCAAGGACATCATACCCGGCTATGAACCCGACCCTTCGATCAAACCACAACCCATACAAAAAGGACGTGGTGCCAAGCCCGCTACCTCCAAACAACATACCCGCAAGACAACGGCAAAGTCGCGCCAAGATGGACGTCCGCCATTGCACGCCAACTCAAACAGGGGTAACCGTTCCCGAAGCAACGCAACACAAGCCTATCAACGGAGTCGATAAACGAGGAGCACAGATTTGGAAGATAATACGAGTGAATCCAGATACCGCGTGGTGAGCGTCGAAAAAACCAATCCCCCCGAGGGTATGCCCGACGGCGATTGGCATCACTATGTCATCGGGCAAGGTGAATCAAAAATCGAAGGCTACAAACCCGGTTCCTTAAATGCCGTCACCGAGCATGCCGAGACCTTTGCCGAAGAGCTCAATGAAAGAGCAGCTAGAGGCTACTCTGTTTACGCGTCTCGCAAGCGTAAATAGCATTTACAAATAAAAAATACCAGAGAACGACAATCTTTGTTGTTAGTAATTCTCGTTCTCTGGTTTAAACATTCGGCCGGTTTTACCACTATTTTCCACATTGCGTCGCTATGAAAAAAGTGAAAAAGATCGCTATTTTTGTCGACGTTCAAAACATTTACTACACCACTCGCCAAGCCTATGGTCGCCAATTTAATTATCGAAAATTTTGGCAACAAGTAAGCGCCGAAGGAGACATTGTTTCCGCGACTGCTTATGCGATTCATCGCGGCGACGAGAACCAGCTAAAATTCCAAAACGCTCTCAAACAAATTGGCTTTACTATAAAACTCAAACCTTATATTCAGCGCAGCGATGGCTCCGCGAAAGGCGATTGGGACGTTGGTATTACCATTGACATTATGGATGCGGCAAAAGACGTGGATACCGTTGTATTGTTATCCGGGGATGGAGACTTCGATCTACTGATGGAAAAAATCAAAAAGGACTACGCTGTCCAAACTGAAGTCTATGGTGTTCCGAGCCTTACCGCCAACTCACTTATTGTTTCCGCCAACATCTATCATCGTATTGAAGAAGATTTATTACAATAAGCATAAGAGAGCACACTGATCCTTCCCGCTTTCACTTATTGCGTTTTTACATCATCAAAATCGAGTTCGGCAATGATTCTGTTTAAGCGGCCCTGCTCACCCGCGTCCTCCTGTGCCAGAGACGAACCGGCAGCACCTGCATTGCGAATAGAGTGTTCTACGCGTTCGATATAGTGGCGAGTGCACTCGGCAACCGTTTTTTTAAGCTGCGCCAATAGTGCAACAATTTCATCAGGTTTTCTCACCCATGCTTCGATATAAAGACCTTCGTTCTCTTTTATTTTCGGCGTGGTTGGGTGTTTTGACAACAAGGCATTAAAGTCCTTGCACCAATCTGCGGGTGCCTTGTGTGACAATCTAAAACAAATATCGATATAAGGTGCTTTTCTTATTTTTGGCGGCCGTTTTTCATCTATTCCGATAATTCTAATATCACTGATACCTTCCACTGAATTTGCTCCTTTACACACTTTACAAGTGTTCAATATGCCAACATGGCGCAGATACTATCCCGGAAACGACAATCAGACTGGAACAAAACAGGCAAAAACAGATCGGATCCCGCTTTAGATTAGCGTCCAATGCGGCGTTTACTGTAGCTTAATGAGAAAAACCCATTTCAACGCGAAATGAACTACTCACAATTAATTTTTGAAGAACCAGGACCATGGATCGAATGCTTGTTACGCACGCCATCAAACAAATGTTCCATGCCACCTGATTTGATATCGTGCACTATGCGCATCAACTGGCCCAACTCGCCGCACGGAAAACCTTTTTTTGAAAACCACACCAGATACGTCAACGGTAGATCAATTAAGAGTATTTTTGAATGTTTGCCAAAAGGCATACAAAATTTGCCAAGCTTAACAATCAAATCCGGGTCGCCGTAGGTGCCTTTGATGCTCATTGTACTCACCTTCACATTTTAGTGGGAAGGCAGCATACACCATGCGGGTATCCCAATACACCAACAATATATCAAATATGTTTGTGAAATTTTCCGCACAGGGAACTTAATAGATCCAGGTTGTCTATTAAAGGGACAGTTACGACCAATTGTATACTTATAGGGAATATATAAACCCCATAAAACATATAAGTGTACAGAGTAGTCAATACCTGTTATTCTGTAACCCGGCCTGCTGGAACAGACCTGCTTATGCAACAATCTGAAACTGAAACACTTCGCTACATCGCTTCTTTAGTATTTTTAAGACGTGTCGCCCTGAAGATCGTCACTCTCTCCTTGTTTGTCGTCATTAAGTAATTCTCTCCATTGGCTCCAACATGCGATTGCATACAATTTTTATATATTAAGGAGACATCATGTCTAAATATACTGGTACGGTTAAATGGTTCAATCCCGATAAAGGCTTTGGTTTTATCACTCAGGAAAACGGCGGCGAAGACGTTTTTGTTCATTTTCGCGCTATTGTCAGCGAGGGTTACAAAACCCTGGTCGAAGGCCAGCGAGTTTCATATGATACGGAACAAGGCCAAAAAGGCCTGCAAGCCGCTAATGTTATTCCGTTGTAATCAGGCTTTGTAATAAAAAACAAAAAGGGTGCCAATGGCACCCTTTTTTGTGAATCACCGCAGGTAATGATTTACCTGACTCAGGTCTACACCGGTTACCGTCGCCTTGGTTTTCTTATGGCAAGGATGCGTTTATCAATCTCGGCCTGAACATCTTCGCGACTCCGCTCATAGATAATCTCCCGTCCCAGTGCTTTTCCTACGTAGGCCAATCCGTTACGAGTGGGTGTTAACTCGCACTTGACATTATGAGCACCCTGACCGATTACCACCTCAATGCGATCGGCATGCATACTGAAGACAACAACATCCATAGACTGCCCGCTTTCGGTTACATGTACCTTAATGGTCTCTTCGTTCATAAAATCCTCAAATGTGTTTATGGGGCATATTCGGAGATGTCAATCTAACAGCATCATCACAGCCAAAGCAAATATTTGTTCCCAAATTTC
>JASFLF010000074.1:0-9372 GCA_050118235.1 Gammaproteobacteria bacterium
ATGGGATAATACCCGGACTCATTCATCTTGAAGTAGGCATAAATATTAGCGCCACTGGAAGCAATGATGATTCCGATGTTATTTTATATTCTGAATTTGAAAATCAGGAGGCACTGGAAAACTATTATCCACATCCAGCGCATGTCAAAATCAAACCCTTTGCTCAATCGATCAGAAGTGAGCGTAGGGTTATTGATTATGAAGTGTAGTCGACCACAACTATAATCAGACGAGTTAATAAACAATAGGTATTGTTGAGCACAACGAAAAATGAGGAAATTTAAAAATGAAATGTTCGTTCTGCAACAGAGCTGAAAAACAAACAACCATATTGATTGCTGGCCCGCCACCCAATTGTATTTGCGATGATTGCTCTGTTGCGATTGCAAAGGGATTTTTGGAAATCGGCGAGAAAACGGGCTCGCACGAGTTTAACTGCAGTTTTTGTGGAGCAAAAAAATCTGGACCTATTGGAGCAGTGATGGGACATGAAGCTAGAATTTGTGAATCCTGCATCGCGATTTGCCTCGGGATTCTTGAAGAACAGCTAAACAACAACCACATGAACGTAATCGAGGCGTATAAACAGAAATTTCTTCCAACGCAAAGCAGCATGTAAGGCTACTTACCAGCAATTTGCAAATCCTATTGCAGTGCAAATGATCTATCAAGGCGTCGCTTGTATTTTGCATAGGTGCGTTACCACCCGGCAGTGATTATTTTCGAGACCCCAATAGAGGGAATGGCGAATAAGATTCCGAGGCGTGCATCACGTTGAGTTTTCCGTTCTGGATGGAAACACCATCCAGCAAAAGGGATGATGCGTACTCTACCTTCAAAAAAAGATTTTTCTTAAACATTAAGGAGACAATCGCATGGATGTACTCGCGATATCAGGTAGTCTGAGATCTAATTCCTACAATACGGCACTGTTAAACTCCGCTATGGAACTCGCCCCGCCGAACATGAATATTTCGCTGTTCAATTACGTTGGTGAAATGCCTCACTTTAATCCGGATTTACAGGAAAATAGCATCCATAGCTCTGTGTTAAAATTCCGGGAAGCAATTGCCAAGTCGGACGCGCTATTAATAAGCACCCCTGAATATGCTCATGGCGTTCCAGGAGCACTAAAAAACGCATTGGATTGGGTGGTATCATCAAGCGAAATCGTATTAAAACCAATCGCTATTATGAGCGTATCTACCAGTGAACTGGGTGGATTTAGAGCAACCGCGCCGCTAATACAGGTACTACACGCGATGAATACCAGTGTCATTATTGACGCGACTCTTAACATTCCATTCGCAAAGACAAAATTTGACGAATCAGGCGCTTTGGTTGACAGCGCTGCCAGGCAAGCTCTTGAAAATACGTTATCTACCATCGCAAATACTGTGGAGCAACGCATGATTGGAAATACTTAACGGGTATAAACAGACACACTGATAATTTGACGTTATTTTTAGTTGTAAAGTGAGTTGTAAAGCAGGAGTAGCATATGACCGTAAAACGTATGGGACATCGTTACATTGATATCGAGAGCGGAAAAACCATCGATACGTGGTTTCCACGATCGAACCAGCAAATAACAAGAAGCTGCTTGGCGCAGAAAGCGGGGATTATCAAAGGTGACTTTATTGAAGTTGAAATCGAATCTTACGACTCCGCCCCCGCATCAACCGAAGAGGTTTATCTCAGGCTTCATTTGCTTTCCGAATGCCAAGCAAAACCAAACGAAATCAATCTTGATGGTATTTTTGGTTTGCTGCCCAATATTGCGTGGACATCCGCCGGGCCCGTCTTGCCGTCAAAGGTGGACGAATTACGCAGTTTGATTGGGGATGACAACCACCATCTAACCATTTCATCCATAGATAAATTCCCCCGAATGACAGATTATGTGATTCCTGAAGGTGTACGCATAGGGGATGCTGATCGTGTAAGATTGGGGGCGCACCTGGCTCCCGGAACAACCGTAATGCACGAGGGGTTCGTCAATTTCAATGCAGGCACGCTGGGCGAATCCATGGTAGAAGGGAGAGTAACACCCGGAGTGGTGGTTGGCAAAAACTCCGATGTGGGGGCCGGATCTTCTATTATGGGAACGCTTTCCGGTGGCGGAAAACAGGTTAACTTTATTGGAGAGCGGAGTTTATTAGGCGCGAATGCCGGTATAGGGATTTCCCTGGGCGATGACTGTATCGTGGAAGCAGGTTTGTATGTAACCGCAGGCACCAAAGTGAAAACCCCTGAAGGAAAGATAATCTCTGCACGGGAGCTGTCCGGCCAATCCGGTCTGCTTTATAGAAGAAACAGCCAAACCGGCGCAGTAGAAGCCTTAAGAACGGACTCATCGCGCTGGGGAGGTTTGAATAACACGTTGCACAACAATGACTGACAAGTGAATTTTAATAATTCCAGGACTGTGGGACTGTACCGTCCACCAAGGTGGGGAGGCGAAAGATGAGTGCAAGCCTAATGTAACATTAATACACTAACCAGAAAATACAAAACAATGGAAAACACTGACAAATTAGCGGTTCTTATTGATGCGGACAATGCCCAACCCGGCATAGTGGATGGTTTGTTGGCTGAGATAGCCAATTATGGGACAGCCAGCGTCAAGCGAATCTATGGCGATTGGACGGCTCCCGGCCTGAAAGGATGGAAAGAGGTGCTACTGCAACATTCCATTCAGCCGATGCAGCAATTTGCGTACACCAAAGGTAAAAACGCTACGGATAGCGCCATGATCATCGACGCAATGGACTTATTGTACACGGGTAATTTTAACGGATTCTGTATCGTATCCAGCGATAGTGATTTTACCAAGCTGGCCTCAAGGATCAGAGAATCAGGATTGTTTGTGTATGGATTTGGTGAGAAAAAGACGCCGTCTCCTTTTGTTTCAGCGTGCGACAAATTTATTTTCACCGAGGTACTGCGCGCTAAGACCGATGAACGAGAGGCTATTGCCAAAAAATCCAGTAATGAGTTAAAACAAGATACCAAGCTGGTTACCCTGTTGCGCAATGCAGTGGAAGCGTCCTCCGATGAAAGTGGCTGGGCACATCTTGCGCCTGTCGGCAGCAATATCGCGAAACAATCACCCGAGTTCGATCCTCGCAACTACGGATATGGAAAGCTGGGTGAACTGGTTTCCGCCACAAAGCTATTTGATATGGAAGAAAGGCAAGTCGGCGACACCAACTCAAAAGCCCTTTATGTTCGTATTAAGCAGAAGAAATAGACACGCTGGACTTGCTTGCTCCAGCCACAGTGCAGGGATAAGTTTTACCGTCGTTTGTGGGATGGGAAAGTCCCACCATCGAAATAAGCTCCTGGTTTTTTTGCACCAACCTTGTCGGACTCAGGTTTCTGAGTGGGCAGGCCCATACCGCCATCGGACACGTGAAACTGTTGCGATCGTGGATTAGAATTTTTATGCCCTTCGAACTCATCGGCCATACGCTCGGCGCTTTGTGCATGATACCTTAACGCCAGGAACCCCGCTCCCACTATCAAAACAAGAACCGCCAGCATATCAAGGTCGAACATCCAGCGGGCTTCCTGATAGCCGTCCAGCCTGAATGCGAGGTCAAAAGAGAACCACGCCAACGCTAAAACCATAACGATTTCGGGGATTAAAGACCAGTGTTTGACTGCCAGATGTTGATTATGGCGGGAATCATTTGTCTGCGAGACTTTCGTATGAAAAAAATGGGACATCAAAATAGGTTGCCTCCTCCAGATACAATAAAGTGAAACGATCTGCGGAAGTGGGTTAAATCCATTCGGAATTCCGCACTGAGCAGACTATCAGCTTGTGTGTAAAGAAAACGTCAAGGGAACGTCAAGGGAACGTCAAGATTTGGATTTAGGTGAAAATTCAAGATGTGATGTGGTTCCATGGCCCGGTTCGCTGTCAATGGTGATGCTCCAACCGTAGCGCTCGCATATGCGTTTGACCAACGCCAGACCAATACCGGCGCCGTGGCTACGTTCGCTGTGATAGTAGCGCTCGAACACCCTTGATAAATCTTCCGCTTCAATACCCACGCCGGTGTCTGTTGCAGTAAGTGAACCGGCATCGAGTTGCACCCGTATCTTTCCGCGATCCGTGTAAGCCAGCGCATTGCGCAACAAATTGCCAATCACCATGGCGAGCACCGCCCGCTCCACGGCCAGTTGCGGATGGGCTTTTATCTCCACCTCCAGACTGATGGGTTTAGTTTGTAGAGGCTGGCGCAGTTTGTCTATCACTTCCTGCAATACGGTTTCCACGTCGCACGAAACCGACGAGGAAGTTTTCGCGCCTTCCTCGCGAGCCAACACCAGCAAGGCCGTGGTAATTTCAGTCATTTCCTGAGAGGCGCGCGCGATGCGCTGCACTTTTTCCCGGGGTGAAGACGCCAGTTTGGGGTCAGTCAGCAGCACCTCGGCCGCCCCGTTGATAACTGCCAATGGCGTTCGCAATTCATGGCTCACGTCGGCGGTGAAGGAGCGTTCGCGTTCGATAAATGCACTAAGCCTGGCCAGGTAATCATCGAAGTCTTGCGCCAGTTCGCGGATCTCATCCCAGGGATAGTGACTTGCCAGTGACTCGGGCCGGTCTTCGGGACGCAAGTTGGCGACGCGCCTGACTAAATCTGTTACCGGCGCAATAACCCGCCCAGCGAGCCAAAAACCGGCAACGGCCGACAATCCGGTCATAACCAACACGCCACCAAAAAGTAATGCGACCAGTTTTTGTTCGCGCCGCAGCACCTGAGTTTCGTTGTAAAGTATGGCGAATCGCTCATCGCCCTGACGTGCCACCGCCGCCCGGTAAGGCGTGCCACCCAAGGCGATTTGGTGGCGGCCGGGACGCAGTTCGGTAACTTCCCTGGGAATGTCCGCGTCGTTCTGGGACGGCATGACATAGGCGCGGATGGTGGCCGTCATCTCGGGCACAGAACGGGGATTGCGGGCGCGGCGCTCGGTGTAGTCTTGCAGTTCGGCGGTGAGCGTATCATCGATCAGCCGCTCTTCGAGGTTACGCGATGCTACATATAGCCCAAAAGCCTGAATCAGGCTTACCATGCCCCCGAATATAGCAAACAGCGCGGCTACCCGATAACGTAGCCGACGCCTAACGCGCATTGGGGACCACCAACTGATAGCCGATGCCGCGAAGAGTACGCAACAACGGCGTCTCGCCTCTGGTATCAATGGCTGAGCGCAGCACGTGCATATGCGCGCGCAAGGCATCGCTGTCCGGAGGCGAGTCGCCCCACACCGCTCGCTCAAGTTCCTCACGCGTCACTACGCGCGGTGATTTTGTAATCAAGATTTCGAGAATTTTCAGAGGGATGGGGGGCAATTCGATGCGACGTCCGCCGCGCTCCACGCGTAATGTGTGGGGTTCAAAAGTCAGGTCGGCCACCCGCAATTGACCAACCGCCTGAGCGCGGTCAGCGCGCCGCTGCAGCGCCAACAAGCGAGCCTCCAATTCGGTCAGAGCAAAAGGCTTAACCAAATAATCATCGGTGCCACTGGCGAAACCGTCCAGCTTATTATCCAGCGTGTCGCGCGCGGTGAGCATCAAAATGGGGATTTGCAGCCCGCCCTCACGCAGTTTGGTACACACTTCCAGGCCGTCCATTCCAGGCAGCATCAAGTCCAGAATAATGGCATCGTAATTCCCCTCGAACGCAAACTTCAGCCCGCTGAACGCATCATAGGCTGCATCGATGGTATGACCGCGATTCTCGAAAAAATCGTACAAGTTAGCGACCAGGTCAGGATTGTCTTCGATGACAAGAATGTGCATGATTCATATTCTATATCATTTTATGATGCCAGATGGCGCCGCAGACTGGCGCGTTTATACCCGTAATTTTTAATGACCGTTAAAGGGACGAGGCTGGAAGACAATACAATGCATGATTTGAGTTATCGCTCAATGAAGACGGAAGTACGCCAGAGCCCCATTCACGGCAAAGGTCTGTTTGCGAAAATACCCCTCGCGGCTGGAGAGATTGTAGCGGTTAAGGGAGGCCATATTCTCACCAGTCAGGAATGGACACGCTTGGAACCGCAACTTGGAGAGGCGCAAATACAAGTCTCGGAAGAGCTGTTCATCGCGCCGGCCCGACAAGCGCAGCGGGATGGCGCCATGTTGTATATCAATCACAGCTGCGAGCCCAATGTCGCCATACAAGGGCAGATCGTTTTCGTTGCCATGCGGAATATTGCACCCGGAGAAGAATTGACACACGATTGGGCAACCACCGACGACCTTGACTATGCAATGAAGTGCAACTGCGGCAGTCCAGGCTGCCGTGGTACTGTTACCGGTAAGGATTGGATGAAACAGGAATTGCAAGAGAAGTACAAGGGATGGTTCTGCTGGTTTATTCAGAGGAAAATCGACACGTTACCAAAAAAGTAATACCAAGCAAAAACAATGAGCATCGGCTCAGGAAAGAACTCAAAAACATAAACGGACTATGAAACAGATATTAGTTTATTCAGATTCTTTAAGCTGGGGAATAATACCTACAACCCGGAATCGTTTAAGGTTTGACGACCGCTGGCCCGGCGTTATGGAAAATATGTTGAACCAAGCCGGAAGACGCGCAAGAGTGATAGAAAACTGCTTAAATGGCCGTCGCACCGCGTGGGATGATCCTTTTAAACCGGGCCGCAATGGCTTAGAAGGTATTGAACAAATCATTGAAATACATTCACCGCTGGAGTTGGTGGTTTTGATGCTCGGCACTAACGACTTCCAGTCCATGCATTCTTATAACGCCTGGCATTCCTCCCAAGGAATAAGAGCGATCATATCCGCTATTCGGCAATCCCCTATTGAACCGGGAATGCCGGTACCGAAAATTTTGCTCGTGGCACCCCCGCCAATTCAAGAACCCAAAGGCCCAATTGCACCTAAGTTTCTGGGCGGTGATTCTAAATGCGTTAATTTAGCCAAGGAGTACGAGGTTGTATCACAAGAGTTGGAGTGTTTTTTCTTTGATTCGGCCACGATAACATCATCCAGCACTGTCGACGGAATTCACTTGGATAAGAAGCAACACCATATTCTGGGCTCCGCAATAGCGGACAAAGTCAAAGCAATAATGGCATGATCGCTACCAAAAGCGTTCAACCAACGCAGGAATATTGAGGTTATGCACCGGAGCGTTGGGCGAAGCATAGAGAACACAGCAAAAAAAGATAAGCCGCCATTGGCGGCACTCAGGTCACAAATCATAGCCCTGAGTGCCTGGCAGCACATTCTTGTTGTCGCTAGGGATTAGAGTATTTTACGATTGGATCCGGCTGATTATCGGGATCATTGGTGGCAGTCCCTGCCGTGGTTGGTGGATTGCCACCCAGCAACAATATCACAGCCGCAACATGCGGAGCGGCCATGGAGGTGCCGTACCATGTGGCCAAGCCACCGCCCGGTTGTAAAGACGTAACATCTTGCCCCGGCGCGGCTATATCAACAGCCGCGCATGGATAGGGATCATTCGTTCCACACTCTCTGGAATCGCTATTACCAAAGTTGGAAAAACTGGTGAATTGGCCGTTAAAATCCACAGCGGAAACGGTATAGAGATTGGCATGTTCGACATGCGCCGGTTCTGAGGGGGAAAGATTGATGTCCTCCCCATCGTTTCCGGCGATAACAACAAAGGGTATTTTGTTTGCCAGACCCATGGTAGCCTGGTGCAAGCTTTCCACATGCTCATGCGCCCAGATACTCATGTTTGCCACATCCCCTGGCTGAGCCATGGCGGCTACGTAGTCTATTCCGGCAATCATATCATCGTAAGTGGCCCAGTTAGCGTTATTCAAAACTCGCACGGGCACCACTGTCGCACCGGCCGCAACACCGACCACATCAATATCGTTATCAATTGCCGCCAGCGTACCCGCCACATGAGTACCATGGCCATTACCGTCATCTATGGTCGACTTACCTTTGCTTACAAAGTTTGCGCCACGACTCACATCGACATTTAAATCAGGATGATCAACATCGATCCCTGAATCTATAATCCAGGCAGTCAGCCCCCAACCCGTAACATCCACAGGGCCACCAACCATGGTTACACCCGCGGGAGTGATTTGGGCAGCCGGTTGTGGATTCGGCTTGCCGCCTTTCCCACCTTTGCCACCTGCTAATCCATCGGCTTGCGCTAATCCATTAGGTTCACAATAGGCGATATTTGGATTGTGACTTGCTATATTCTCGGCGGCGTTGGCGGATATGCGAGCGGAAAACCCTTTTATTGCCGTAGTGAAGTGGTGACGTATTGCACCATTTTGCTTGTTGACCAAGCCTTTTGCCAAACCAGGCACGTTGGCTGCTGGCACGTCATCCTTAAATACACAAATAAAGCTATTGTTTACATCCTGAACCAATTCAGGAGGCGGTTCCGCCGCCACTGCGTTGGCCATCGAGATTACCGCTATAAAAAAAATATTACTTAGATATATCAGATAGTTCATGAAGCCCCCCCTTTTGATTTGTTGAATAGTTCTCAGCTGATAAAGCCATTATTTGCATAATAAACAACAGCGAAGCCATTGATTTTTTTGCCCCTCCTCCCGCAGTTCGTCTGGTTGTCTGATTTACTTTTTTATGTTTATCATTTCTCAACAGACAAGTATAGCCTGTAAGGGTGATAGGCGATAGGATTCATACTCGTTTAGTCATAATTAGTGGTTTATCTCAATAGGTTACTTAAAGCGCCGAGCGTTGCGCTTTTTTCCCAACCATGTGGACCTGGTCATTCAATTGGGGGCAAATTGCCGAATCCATCGTATTGAGCAAACCACATCCTTTTACGGAAATGTTATGGGCATGAAAAAAGAAGTGTTCGGCAAGGATCGAGTAGCTTTAAGATTTGGAGACCAAAAAATCAGCCTTCATGAACTCGGCAAGGAGCTTGAACCAAAGGCCCATATTCCCCTGCCGGGTTCTGCGGATTTATGCTTACTAACGCCAACCCCACGTAATGAAGCCATGGCGCATGTAAAGAATTGCGGAGCGGACGTGTTAAAAGGTCCGGTTGAGAGAACGGGTGCGACTGGCCCAATACGTTCATTTTACATCAGAGACCCGGATCTTAATTTAATTGAAGTTGCTAACAAGGCATAAACCAGATGGACTGATATTTAGCGTAATTAGTGTCGGGAAAATATTACCATCAAGTAGAAACATTGTGATTATTGAAGAACGGCGGGATATATTGTTGATGATATGTTGCCGCAAAAAGGCTGATCCGACGGTCACGGCAATAATGCAAATGATCTTGTACGATATCTCGAAAACAGAGATGATCTGCCGATCACAAAAATGCCATGGTCAACAGG
>JASFLF010000075.1:0-9342 GCA_050118235.1 Gammaproteobacteria bacterium
GTTCTTGATGTTTGAGCATCATCCATGTCGCCCTTGCCAGTTTCCTCGCAACGGCCCGAATGGCTATAATCCCGTTGGTTTTGTTCTTTTTTCTTTCATAGAATCGCTGCGCCAATGGCTCAAATCGAACGGAGAAATGGGCCGCTTCGGAAAATGCCCAAGAGAGATATTTATTACCGGCCTTGGCATTGCCTTCACCCTTCTTTATTTCCATTGCTGGTGCGTGTGCTGTCGACCAAGCGGCAATACGAGGCGAAATTCCCAGCCGAGGCAAAGCGATGGATATCGCCCGTCTCCAGCATGATGGTGAGCCCCAGAATTTTGCCGATACCGGTGATCGTTTGCAGTATTTTAAACGGTTGCGATAATTTTACCGCCTGATGCGCCGATTTCTCTAACGCATCGATTTCGCTTTGAATAGCCCGATACACCACAAGCCCTGCGCCAACGGCTTGTAGCGTGTGGTCATCCATTTGAGAAGGAGAGAATTCAGGTTTGCGCAATTCCTTCGAACTGATGCGTATCCCCGTTGAACGCCATATCTGGCTTTGCACACTAATGAGCTGGGTGCTCGCGGTTCTTACCAGCGACAGCCTTCGGCGCAACAAATCTCTAACCGCTCTTTGCTCTTTAGGATATATGTATCCGGTTGGTAAAATGCCCAGGCGCATCAAGTGCGCTAAAAAATAGGCGTCATGATGATCGCCACTGTATTTTAATCCGTCGTATTGCTTCACAGCTGCCGTGTTAACCAATTGCAGATGGAATCCGTGTGATTGCAACCCATCGACCAACCAGTACCAATTGAATGTCGATTCAACTGCTATGCCTTGTAAGGTTTCCCGGTAGGGCTGTAGAGCATTAAGCGTAAGCGCTAAATCATTTTGTATCCGTTTTTCATACACTCGCCTGTCCTCTTCATCGATTACTACCACCACATGATTATTTGAATGTAAATCAATTCCGCAGTAATGTGTCATGTCAGTCTCCTCATCGTATTGGAGCAACCAGTTTAACACCTGGTTGCGAGGAGGCTGGCTAGAGGATTATCAAGTTGAGCCTGAATTTAAGAAGTGCTCAATAGCGCTTTAAAATCTTTTTTGCCTATTGACACGGATCGGTTCAGGGTGCCCCCTTTTTTAGTTTCACTAGCCAAAAGCTAACTACCACCAACCAGAGTTCCCGCGCCTGCTTTTCTTTATTTAGATAGATTTTAGGGCCTAGGTACAGGTATCGCCCTATCTGCATACGCAGAAGAGTGTGTCACAACACCACGAAATCTTTGCCTGTTGTTTACCAAAACGGCGGTATCATAATTTTCGTTCTCAATGTTCCATCCTCGAATTCTAATATCGTACGGGATATTATTGCGACCGCCAATGGCATTAAGAACATCTGCCGGCAAATCAGGCATTTTCCATTGCGTACTCGATGACGGTAAATGTACATACCATAACTGAACACCAGAACTTTGCCCTGTTTGAATATATAAGGTCTGTAGATTGACTTCTGTAGTACCCGAGTGATTCCAATAAACCAGATTTTCGGCGGTGTTATAACCATAGTCAAAAAATTGAATGTCCACTAATGGAACGTCAATGTGCGAATACAAGGCGTCCATTACCATAGTCCTCCCTGATCCGCCAAAACTGGTGTTCACAATGTAGTATTCCGCGGGAAACTGGTCAGCGTATGCAATAGATGACGGACCGGTCTTGTCAGGATTATTTATAGGATATTTTACGCCTTTGTGGATAGCCGACAGACGAAAATACGTAATCTGCGCACCTAGACCAGAAAAAGTAAGGCTCGCCGGCTCATATTGCAGCAGTATCGACATTCGTGCTTCATCAACATTTTGCGCATCCCAAAATGGCGCTTGGTCGATTGACATGCCATAAATACTAGGGGAGTTTTTAAACGCAATAGCGCTGATATTACCATCGTTCTGTACATCAGCACAGGTTGTCCCCCCAGCTCCCAGAAAGGGAGTAGACGCTCCACCACCAGAGGCGCCTCCTACAGTTATCAGATAGTTCATGGATATACTACCATTTTCATCAAAGGCTTCGTAAAAAGTATAAAAACAGGAGGGTTGTTCATGGTCTACCTCGACGTATAATGTCGTCTCACCCGGGTCAATATCGACGTAAGTTGCCAGGTAGGCATATCCAGTAGTAAAAGGGGAATAGACTGTAATGGTGACTTTTCTATTGTCAACTTCACCAAAGTCAGCAACACCATCGACATCACTGACACGCGTTTCCTCTATGCTGACATTATCAGCACCGTGCATAATCACTGTTACCCCTGAAACGGGTTGTTCCGTACTGTCGAGCAGTTGAAAGGATAAATTTTTTGGGCTGTCATCAGAACCGGAATCAGGTACCGGATCAGAACCAGGGCCTGAGTCGCTACTACAGGCGGATATTAACAACACCCCCAGGATTAACAACACTCTTAACGAATAGTGCATAGCCAAAACCTCTTTATTATTTTCGATCTCTAGTCTCTTCTCTAAACGGGATAATTCAAGACGCTATATCTAGCGTTCATCCAGCAGTTTACAAAACTTCTGAGGAGCAAACTAGCCCACCGACTGAATGAATCCACTTTAAACCTAAACTCACACACAATATTATAAAATGCGATATAAAATACCTGCAAATAGCATATTTAAAGATAAACAAAGGAAAGAAAAAGCCCAGTAGTTTGAAGATGAAATATTCGCACGGAGACTGTCAATGACAGTGTCAGGCTTGTATTTTTGTATTATTGGATCTATGTGCAGCGTCTGCTTTGAGACCCAAAGTGCAGTAGAGCATCGGAACTAGTAGTCCCTTACTCAGTAGCACATGCCAAATTTAGAAATTTCTAAGCGTCAGCAATTGGCAGATGGTGTGAGCTCAAAATCTGTGAGTCTACTTCCGCTTATGGCCGACAACGGTCGTTTCAATACTAAAATATGGTTGCTACTATTTTCTATTGTTCTTTCGCCATTCCCAAGGCGGTGTAGGATTGGCGTCAGCCCAAAGGCCACGCCGGCCGGCGCGGGCTTGGTTTTCCAGGTCATATAGAGACATGTCCCTGCCGTATTTTCTGTAGAACCATGCGTAGCCATTTCGTACCATTTCAGCATTGACGTAGAGTTTATCCAAGTAGACATTTCCAACAGTCCGACCATAGCGGTCGATGTCCACTTGCTCCACGGTGACGATCTTCCCTAATACCAGATTACCCAGGGCTTGTTTGGCTTTCCTACCATACGCCTGGTGTAGTTCGGGGGCGTCGATCACCGCCAGGCGGACTTTGATTTGTTTGTGATCGACTAGGATCTTAAGAGTACCGCCATCCCAATCGGATTGTGCCAGCTGCCGTGGGCCGCGATGAGATCATCAGCCTGCGCCGGCCCCCAGGTGCCGGCTTCGTACGGGTGAGCCGGGCGGTGGTTATTAAGAACCGGATCGACCACGGTCCAGGCGGCTTCAACTGCATCTTGCCGGGTGAACAACGCACCGTTGCCAGTCATAGCGTCGCTCAGCAGCCGCGTGTAAGGCATTTGTTCTCCGACGTGCTCGTCAAGCAAGTAAAGTTCACGCTGCTCGCCCACAAACTCCTTGCCCACTCGCTTGACACGCGCAGCCAGGGCAAGCGCGGACTTGGGAGACAGTTGAAAACGTAAATAATTGGCCCTTCCCGCCACCGGTGCCGAATCGTCAAACAATCGTTGCGGCGGTGGTTTAAACTCCACCAATACCTCAGCCGCCGATGTTGCCAGGCACTTGCCGGAACGCAGATACCACGGAACACCTTGCCAGCGCCACGAATCGATAAACAGCCGCAGCGCGCAGAAGGTTTCCACGTCGGAGTCCTTCGTCACGCCGGGTTCGTCACGGTAACCTACGTACTGGCCGCGCACTACATCGTTAACATGCAGCGCACGCATGGCCTGGAAGACTTTGGCTTTTTCGCTATGCACCGCACCATAGCCCTGATACGCAGGCGGCTCCATGGCCAGCAGCGCGACAATCTGAAACAAATGATTCTGAATCACATCGCGCAGGCAGCCGGCGCTTTCGTAAAACCTGCCGCGGCCTTTGACGCCGAAATCCTCGGCCAGGGTAATCTGCACGCTGGCCACATGGTCGCGGTTCCAGATGGGTTCCAGGAAGGAATTGGCGAAACGGAAATAGAGAATATTCATAATCGCCTCCTTGCCAAGATAGTGGTCTATGCGGAAGATCGAGTCTTCGGGAAACACCGAGCGCGCGATGCGGTTCAGCTCCCGCGCCGACGCCAGATCCCGCCCGAACGGCTTTTCCACAATGACCCGTGCCTGATCGGCGAGACCAGATCCTCCTAGACCAGATCCTCCTAAACCAGAGTCACCCAGCCCTTTGATGACTGTGGCAAACAGCGATGGTGGAATCGCCAGATAGTGCGCCGGCCTGCTAGCCTCATTCAACGCCCGCTTAAGTGCGATAAAAGTACCCGCCTCGTTATAATCACCTCCTACGTAGTTTAACCGGGAAAGCAGGCGATCTAGGGCATCCCTGTCATCAATCACACCGGTCTGCTCTATACTGTCCATAGCCCGATTGCGCAGTTGCTCCGTATTCCACCGAGAGCCAGCCACTCCCACCACCGGAACATCAAGTACGCCGCGCTTGGCCATGGCATAAAGCGCAGGAAAGATCATTTTGTGGGCAAGATCGCCCGTCACGCCGAAAATCACCAGCGCATCCGAATTCATCCTGTCTTGATTGGCATTCATATTCTTTACGCCTCTTTTGATGGTTAAACACTAGCCCGGATATTTCACAAAACCGGACCGAAATATCCGGGCTAGCGCTTCTGCAGTACCTTGGTTATGTATTGGTACAGTTTCTTCGCATCGGCGTCCGATAGCGTCTGTGAAGAAAAGCTGGGCATCACGCGCTGGACTCCGCCGGGTTGCTGGGATTGGCGAACAAAGGCAAGAAAGTCATTAAAGTTATCCGTTTTTGAAGAGCCCAAAATGGGCTTGGCCGGATTTATGATATTGCCACCTTTGGGGTGGCAACTGAGGCAATGATTATCAAACAGCTGCATTCCTGCCTGATATTTATCGCCCGCCTTCGCTTGCTGTTCGCCGTATACCAGATTGCCTCCCAAATAGCCGAGCATCACCACGAGCACAAACGACACCAAATAACTACCCATCACCAACTTGGACGCATCGCCTTTTTTCCGAACCAGAAATACGCTGGTGAATACCGAGACGATGAGAATACTCGCCAATGCCATTTTCCACTTTATCACAACCAGCCAATCTCCGGCGTAGAAATGCTGCCAGTCCATAATGCCGAACAAGACTGTGGGAAATAAAAATATACCGGCGAGAAGCGTACAATAATAGGCGCTGCGCGCCAGTGGAGGTTGACGAAACAGCGCGGCTACGACGCTGAATATCAACGCCGCTACAATCAACCCAATAGGCATGTGCACTTCGGTGGGATGAATAGGGTGAGGATAACCAAGTTGCTCAAGCAGTTTATACACAAAATCAATCATGTTAAGAACTCCGTTTTCTTTAATTTAAGGTGGGATCTCAAGCTCTATCTACTTCATGTAGGGCAAACATGGTGTGTTCCTTTGTCAACACATATAGACACCGTGCAACAGAGAAATACTGCACTTGGTAAACTATTTTTACTTTAATCCAACCGGAACAAAATCCGGCGGTATCCTCCCGCCACCAGCGCGGCGCTGGTTGTCTCCGACAATGGCCCCGGGATACCCAAAGACAAATTCAGTGAGGTTCTTCATCGCTATGTGCGGCTAGACAATGTACGCAGCACACCAGGGAATGGCCTGGGGCTAAGTCTAGTGAAAGCTATTGCAAAGCTTCATAAGACCACGCTACTGTTGCTGGACAACGATCCAGGATTGTGTGTCTCGATGGCGTTCCCATCTATGCCATGTCCAAATCAGAAATAGCAGTTATTTATCCCTCGCGATGTTTTTCTGGCCGCTGAAACAAACTTTTTCCCTAAATCAAGGCAAGCATTTACTTTTCAATATAGAGCAGAGAGCAGGTTTATCAACAGACGGGAGTCGACAAGCCGCAGGTTCGATTTTGCCGACAACGCCATGAGAAGGCGATACATTGCCGTGAACTGCGCATCACGCATTTTATTGATGATCGACTTCAAGTGCTGAGACATCTTAGAACCTGTGTGCCAAATCTGTATTTATTTGGCGAACAAAATACTGGCTTTGTTAATCCAGGGTGGGTTGTACCCACGTTAAATTGGTTAGACATAAAACATAAATTTCACTTAGCATGAGTTGACTAGGTGATTAAAATGCAGTTAATAATAAACAATCCGATTTTTTGTCTGACTACCGTCAGCTTAAAGGTGTCAGCCTCAATCCTGAGCGTCATGGGGCGAAAAATGCCTATGAGCATTGTGAAATGGTGGTGCAACGAGTGAAACAATTGGCCAAACAAAACCATTGTTCGCAAGAGGATACCGCGACCTTAGTTAATCTGGCTTATGTGCATGACATCGGTAAAATTGATGGGACAGCTAAGCCTGTGAAATCCGTTGAGCTGCTGCCAAAGTACGGAATATGCGACGCGGATTTTGACAGCCTAGTCAAATACCATGACAATAATTTACCGTGGTATATTAGTTCTACCAGGGGTGAAGCCAGCCGGGCGGTAGTCGTTTTAACAGAATTGGCGCTTTGTGCCCAAGGCTGCCCCTTGTTGTTTTTTCAGTTTTGGACTAAGTTGAAAGTAAATTTGTTAGTGAGATTTTTGACAGAGAGCCAAATCGACCCTAAGCGGAATCTGAGGAATTCGTACTGAGAGCCGGCAGAGTGCCCAATCCGGACCCTCGTAGATTTAACTATTTCCGGTAAACTTGAAAATGAATTCGTTAGTCGATATTTCAAGCGAGGTGGTGAACATTCAAACCGGACACTGAAACAGGCACTTTCTAGGTTGATGTAATAGTCTTCTCTCTCTTATTATTACCGGCGTCACAAGGCGCCATGATGGAAATAGACAATTCTATCAAAATGGAGTAGAAGACCATTACATCAACCTAATGCGCTGACTCTGAATATTTAACACAGGTAATCCGCATCGTTGATCGATCCCAAGTAGAAACCACGCACCATGGTAAATACCCTAATGTTTAGGTAATAAACAGTGCTTTTCTGCAAGTATGCGTAGAGTCGGCATTATCAGCTCAGTTGTTGTTATTTTTAGCCAGTGTGAAGCGATAAATTACATATATTGCAACGAGGGAAACAGCATTGATAAGCACTAAATATAGTACCGGGCTCTGCCATTTATCCATATTTGTGGTTCGATTATAGTAAGGTGGTCCAGAGCCATAAGTCTCGATCAAATTCGTAAAATTAACATAAGCACAAAACACAACGATTGCTATGGTGCTAACCCAAAATATGATGGCTTTAGGTTTCATAGTAATCCACCGTTACTGATACGTGGCATTCTCGGTATGTCTGAGCAAGTCTACTAAAAACGTGTATCCATGATGTTCTTTATATTACAGCGATTCTATAACACACATTTGCTGTGATGCATCGCTACAGTAGTTAGGTATTATTGCTCGATGGGCAATCCCGCAAGTTTCCATTCAGGAAAACCATCTTCAAGACGCCGCGCTTTAAGGCCACGCTTGCGCAGTTGTTCAACGGCATCATATGCCAATACACAATGGGGACCGCGGCAGTAAGCCACAATCTCTTGGTCAGTGTTTAAATCTTTAAGCTCATTTTCCAGGGTATCCAACGGCACGTTCACTGCACCGGGTACGTGACCGGCTGCATACTCTTGCGGAGGGCGCACGTCGATAACTGTGACTAAGCCATCTCGTACCCTGCGAAGTAGTTCTTCCCGTGGAATGGGTTCGAGGTCATCTTTTACTGACAGATAACTGTTAATCAATCGTTCCACTTCCGCCAGATGACGTTCCGCCACGGCGCGCAATGCATTGAGCATGTCGATCACGTCATCACCACTTAATCGGTAAAAAACCTTTAGGCCTTCTTTGCGTGAAACCACCAATCCAGCTTGACGCAGTTGCTGTAAATGTTGGGAGGTATTGCCTATGGTCAGGCCCGCAACGCTGGATAACTCCTCGACACTGCGTTCGCTTTGAGCGAGAAACTCCAGTATTTCCAGCCGGTTACCATTACTCAGGGCTTTCCCGACACGGGCAAACTGGGCAAACAAATCGTGTTTAAAGCTATTGCTTGACATACTTCACCTAGTTCTTTTTGTTAAAAATGGTCTATAATTCTACTAATCACTAGAATAGTGGATTATGTAGTATTGAGTATAGCATCGGAAAGATCTTCTGCAATTGGTCTCATAACTGATTGATACTTATATTAATAGTAATAGGCATTTAAAATATGGTAATTGACGACATCATTCGGAATCACGAGATCGGCATACGGCTGGGTTTCTTCTTCGGCACGTTTTTATTGATTGCATTGTGGGAAATTGTTGCGCCCAAACGTGCATTGACCGTGTCCAAAACGCTTCGTTGGTTTAACAATCTCGGTATCGTGGTGTTGAACACGATCATTTTACGTCTGCTGTTTCCAGCGGCAGCGGTGGGTGTTGCGGTGTTTGCGTCATCACAGGGATGGGGACTGCTTAACTATTATCAGATGCCCACAATCCTTGCGATTGCACTTGCTGTCATTGCCATGGACTTCGTTATTTATTTGCAACACGTTCTAGTTCATGCCGTTCCCGCTTTGTGGCGCTTACATAGGGTGCATCATGCCGACCTGGATTACGACGTGACCACCGGCGCGCGTTTTCATCCTATCGAGATCATCATATCCATGCTCATTAAATTCGCCACTATTTTGGTATTGGGGCCACCGATCGTGGCAGTCATCACCTTCGAAGTGATACTCAATGCCATGGCTATGTTCAATCACGGCAACATACGTTTACCCAAAGGACTTGATCGTGTGCTGCGTTGGTTGGTGGTTACGCCCGACATGCACCGTGTCCATCATTCGGTGGAAGACAATGAAGCGAATAGTAACTACGGCTTTAACTTGTCCATCTGGGACAGGCTATTCGGCACGTACATTGACCAACCGCGTGGTGGTCATCAAGGTATGACCATAGGCATTCACAAATACCGTGATCCAAAGCAAGTGGATCAACTGCCCGGTATGTTGATGCTGCCGTTCAAGGGCAAGATATCAGGTTATGCCATCAACCGTCGGGAATGGAGTAAAGAGGGGAGCCAGCCTATCGGGGAAAGTCGTGAACAGTAAATGGATTCGCTGGATTTT
>JASFLF010000076.1:0-9290 GCA_050118235.1 Gammaproteobacteria bacterium
AGGCAGATTGCCAAAGGCGATGAAAATGCCCGCAAACGCATGATAGAAAGCAACTTGCGGTTGGTGGTGAAAATCGCGCGGCGTTATTTAAACCGTGGTTTGGCATTGCTGGATTTGATCGAAGAAGGCAATCTGGGATTAATTCGCGCGGTGGAAAAATTTGATCCCGAGCGCGGTTTTCGCTTTTCCACTTATGCGACATGGTGGATACGCCAGACCATAGAGCGTGCCATTATGAACCAGACACGCACCATTCGTTTGCCCATTCACGTAGTCAAAGAAATCAACATCTATTTGCGCGCCGCCCGGCATTTGTCGCAATCGCTGGATCATGAGCCCAGCCCGGAAGAAATCGCGCAAATGCTCGACAAACCCATGGACGACGTAAAACGCATGTTGGGCTTAAATGAGCGCGTAACCTCGGTTGATGTTCCGCTGGGGCGGGACAGCGATAAATCCATACTGGATGCGATTCCCGATGAACAAAACGTGGATCCATCCGTGTTGCTGCAAGACCAGGATATCCAGGCGTGCCTGGATTTGTGGTTGGCGCAATTAAACGATAAACAACGCGAAGTGGTGGAATATCGTTTTGGTTTGCATGGCCGCGAGGTGGCAACCCTGGAAGAAGTGGGTAACGAGTTGGGAGTGACTCGCGAGCGTGTGCGACAAATCCAATTGGAAGCGTTAAAGCGTCTGCGGGAAATCATGGAACGAGAAGGATATTCCGTGGAAAACATTCTCAAGTGATCCTCTCGCGGAGGAATCCACAGTATCTCCGCAGCACGGCATAGAAGCGCGCAGGTTCGCGCGTTTCTAACCCTCTTTATCTTAGTCAACAATCAGCGCAGCGGCGACTTCGCGCCCTTCGTGCATCAATACGTTGTATGTGCGGCACGCCGCGGCTGTATCCATAATTTCTACCCCGATGCCTTTTGCGAGCAAAGATTCAGTGAGGGCGGATTTAGGGAATTCCAATGTCCGGCCGGTACCTAGGATGACCAATTCCGGATTGAGGTCAATCACGGCTTGCAGGTGTTCCGTAGTAAGTTCCCCAAGGCTTTGCGGCGGCCAGTCCTCTTGCAGTTGCTTGGGCGTGATGATGAAGCTGCGGGTCAATGTCAGCTCCTCGGGTTGCAGGGTTTTTTCCGCGGGGTCCATGGGCACAATAAGTTTCACGTGCCCCGCTTGATAAGAATGTACGGAATAAGAGCCAAAATCTTTATCGGGTGCAAATCGCATAGTCATCAATCTATAAGTTTCAATCGATATTATGGGTATTTAATGAATAACCCCGATCCCGATAAAATTTGTAGCGTTGTCGGGCTTGGTTGCGTGCGTTGTCATCGCCGCTGACAATTTCCGCAACCCGTTCAAACTGGCCAAAAAACGCAGGCACCGTTTGATCCAAATTAACTAATACATCATGAAAGCGCGTGATTTGCGGGGCACTAGTTAGCGGGGCACTGGTTGGCTGGGAATTAGTTTGCTGAGTACCGGTTTGGGGGTAACCTATCAAAATCGGTTCTTCAGAGTTTTTGTCCGGCTCGTTGAGATCATGCGGCAAAAAACTGCTGGGATTGAAGGTCCACAACAATTCGTTCATTTGTTGGGCTTGCGACTGATTTGCGGTATGTACGTAAATCGTGTGTTTGAGATGGTAGGCTTTATCCACCAGTTTGCACGTAAATAGTGCGCAGGCCATGGGTGATTGTTCCGCTAAGATGTAAAAATCGATTTGAGTCACAGGTTATCCGAAAAACCGTTATTTTCTCGTTCCTTCATCGCATTGGTCAATGAGGAATTGGGTTAATAACGCCACCGGGCGTCCCGTTGCACCTTTAGCGTCTCCCGACACCCAAGCGGTTCCGGCGATATCCATGTGAGCCCAGTGGTATTTCTTGGTAAAGCGGGACAAGAAGCAGGCAGCGGTTATAGCGCCGGCGTCCCGACCCGCCACATTGGGAATATCAGCGAAATTGCTTTTTAACTGTTCCTGGTATTCGTCCAGCATAGGCAATCCCCAAGCGCGGTCGCCACTGGATTTGCCGGCATTCAATAGTTCATGAATGAGGGGATTATGGTTGCCCATCACACCGGTCACGTGATGGCCTAAAGCAACCACACAAGCGCCTGTGAGAGTAGCAATGTCTATGACTTTTTCCGGGTTGTAGCGTTCGCTATAGGTAAGGGCGTCGCACAGGATCAGCCTGCCTTCAGCGTCTGTGTTTAGAATTTCTATGGTCTGTCCTGACATGCTGGTGACGATGTCGCCCGGGTTGGAGGCATTGCCATCGGGTTTGTTTTCACAGGTGGGAACAATGCCGACTACGTTGATGGGCAGTTTAAGCTCCGCGCACGCTGTCATGACCCCTAATACCGCTGCGGCACCGCACATATCATATTTCATTTCATCCATGGCCGCGGCCGGTTTTATGGAAATGCCGCCCGAGTCAAAAGTGATGCCTTTGCCTACGAGAACAATGGGTTTTTGTTTTTTGCCACCACCGCCGTATTCCATAACGATGAGTTTGGGTGGTTCAACACTGCCTTTGGCGACGGCGAGCAGGGCGCCCATTTTGAGTTTTTCCATCGCCGTTTTGTCCAGTACGGACACCTTGATGCCGGGATAGTCTTTGCCCAAATTCTTTGCCTGGGTACTCAAATAAGTGGGATTGCAAATGTTACCGGGCAGGTTGCCTAAGTCTTTGGCCAGTTTTACGCCTTTGGCTATGGCGACACCTTGGTTAACTGCGGTTTCTCCGACAGTGAGATCACTGCGTTTGGGTACGCAAAAAATCACTTTTCGCAACGGCCGCCGGGCGTCGTCTTTTTTGGATTTTAAATCATTGAATCGGTACAAGGCGCCATTGATGATTTCCACTGCCTGGCGGATTTTCCAATGCATGTCGCGGCTTTTCACGCTGATGTCGGTCATATAAAAGGTGCCTTCCATTGACCCGGTTTCGTCCAGTTTCGTCGCTGCTTTGGCAATAATATTTTTATATTGACTATCACCAAGCTCTCGTTCACGACCGCAACCCACCAAGAGTATTCTTTCCGCCAAGGTATTCGGCACGTTATGCAACAATAAGGTCTGCCCGATCTTGCCTTCCATGTCACCACGGCGCAACAACGTTGAAAGATAGCCGCCCGTGGCTTCATCCAATTGATGGGCCGCATCGCTTAAACGCCTGGGTTCGAAAATGCCGACTACGACACACGCCGTGCGCTGTTTTTCCGGGCTGCCGCTTTTAACGCTAAAATCCATTATTGCTCCCTTTTAATGACTATGTGGTGAACCTTCTTGGGACAATTGCTAGTATAGTAATTTGTGCCGGCAAGATCACTGCAAACTTGTTGCGTGTGGCTGTTTGAAAATCACAAAATGCGGGTGGAGATTTCGGAGTTGATATCGACATAGGGTTAAGCCACCGGCATGGCATGGAACTCACCACGAAGCACGCGAAGGGAAAACACTACTCTTCGTGACCATCGTGGTGAACTATTTTTTATTCATGCCGCTGGATCAAGCCTTTAATGCCATGATCATACTGCATGGGATTATTTTACAACTCTACCAAACCCAAGTTGTCTTTGATGCCTTTGATTTTCGGCACATTGACCTCTTTCACTTGAACGGTCTTGTTTTGTAACAAATATTCTTCCACGACTTCCCAAATAGGTTTGCCTTCCAGAGGACGAGCGACACTGGCCCAACCCGCGACACTGTAGGTTTTATTGGCATCGAGTTTCTTGCCTCTCAATTCCATGTCACTAATACGCTTGCCGATCTTTTGGGTTGGGTCGATGCTAAATTTCAAGCCGCCAACGCGTACCATGTCTCCGCCTTGTTGATAATACGGATCCTCATTAAACAAGTTGTCCGCCACATCTTCCAAGATTTCCTTCACCTGTGTACCGGTGAATTTATTGAATGTCGCTGTGGGATAAGTGATAGCGGTTTGTGTCATTACATGTTCTCTGGTAATCGGTTCACCCGGCAATACGGACACGCCCCAACGAAAGCCGGGTGAAAATGCAATATCCGCATGGTGGTAATCGATCATGGCATCCAGGATCAACTGATCGAACGTGCCATTAAAGTTGCCGCGACGATAGAGCAATTCATCGGTGATGGCCAATTGCTCGTTTAGATCTTTCTCATAGGGGGCGCGGACTTTTTTAATGTATTCGGCCATTTCCATGTCCGGTTCCAAATAATTGGAGAAAATCGGTAGTAAGGAATATTTATAACCTTTCACTTTGCCGTTTTTAACATCAAAATCCAGGACGCTCAAAAACTTGCCGTTTGAGCCTGAATTGACGACCAGGGTTTTACCGCCTTTGTTTTGCACTTCCAGTGGTTGGGGAACGGCATCGTGAGTATGACCGCCCAGGATCACGTCAACGCCGGTGACCCGGCTCGCCATCTTAATATCTACATCCATGCCATTGTGAGAAAGGACCACAACCACTTGCGCACCTTCACTGCGCGCTTTGTTCACGCTTTGCTGCATACGGTCTTCCCGGATGCCGAAACTCCAGTCGGGTACCATAAAACGCGGATTGGCGATAGGGGTGTACGGGAATGCCTGACCGATAATCGCTACCGGAACGCCGTTGATTTCTTTCATGGAGTAGGGTGCGAATACAGCTTCTTCCCATTCGTTATCAATGACGTTTTGGGCAACGAAATCGATGCTGTCTTTGAAATCGTTTTCGATGATTTCTTTTACGCGGTCGGCGCCGAATGTGAATTCCCAATGGCCGGTCATGACGTCAACACCCAGCAGTTTGCAGGCATCGACCATATCCTGGGCATTGGTGTACAAGGAAGTTGCCGAACCTTGCCAGGTGTCACCGCCGTCCAGCAATAGTGCGCCGGGACGTTGCGCTCGCACTTGCTTAATCAGCGTGGCCATATGCGAAAAACCGCCGACTTTGCCGTATTTTTTCGCTGCTTCGACAAAATCGATATAGGTGTAGGCATGGGCCAGCGGAGTGCCGGGTTCAATGTTGTAATATTTCAACAGATGAGGGCCAACCAGATGCGGCGGCCGACCAGACATTTCGCCAACACCGATGTTGATGTTGGGTTCCCGGAACCACACCGGTAGCAACTGCGCATGGCAATCGGTAAAATGCATGAGTGATACATTACCAAAGGAAGGTAATTCATACATCTTGTCAGGTGCTTGAATGGACTTTTTGTTTTTAGACATGCCAGGCAAGACCACACCGGATGCTGCAGCTACAGCTAACATTTGTAGAAATTCTCTACGGGATATATTCATCCCAGACCTCCTCGGTAATTAAGTAGTTTCAGATAAAACAGTTTGTATTTCGACTGGTACTGTAATCGGTTAACAGCGCTTAGACGCTATTGTAGTGCCGCACATTTTATAACTTACAAAATGAGTAGTGAATACGAAAATGCTTCTTATTTGTAAATTATTAGTGATAATTCCCGCAAAAAACCGGCTTTTTTGCTGATAAACGTCACTATTTTAGAAAAAAAATACTACATATTAAATAGAAAAACCCGGCCATAGGTACATGGCCGGGTTTTTCGTATATTGAAAAGTCGCGAACGAATGTTATTTACGTGCGCCAGGACCGTTCCATTGAATACCGTTGCTCATATAAGTCATAAAATATTCTAAGTTACGGTATTCATCGCTTTGCAATGGAAAGTCTTTGGCGCGAACCTGCTTGTTGCAACCGGAGTAGCGGCGATGCAGTGTGCCTAAACCACCCCACTTGGAACGATATACTGGAAAGTGAGACACATGGCCCAATGCAGGGCTCAAGATATCCGCACGGATTTTATTTCCAGCGTTGTCCACGTGACAGTGGGCACAGGCCATATTTAACTGGCCGCGACGGGCGTAAAAGAACTGTTTGCCTTTTTCGTAGGCATCCATTGCACGTTGGTCGTGCGGGATCTTAACGTCGATTACTTGGCCGCGGGAGGTATACGCCATGTACGCCAATATAGACGCCAATTTGCCTTTACCGTAGCCCAGAGGCTTTTCACCGTTTTTCACCAGACAGTCGTTAATAGCAGCGGGTAAAGTTTGCACGCGACCGGTATCTTTATCGAAATAGGGATAATCGCCTTCAATACCGATACCGCCATTGCGAAAGCAGCTTGCAAAGGTTTTACCGTTTTTAAATGGCGTGTTGAAGATCTCTTCACCTTCTTCAATAGCAATCTCATAAGGCGGAAACTCCTCGATAGCTTCCCACTGTTCCCTGGAAGCGCTGTCGATGGCATAAACACCGTTTGCAAATTCTTCCAAAGGTACATTCGGGAAGCGCTCTAAAAAGTACGCCCTAAATGCTTTCAAGTCATCTTCTGGGCTGGCTTGGGTAACCAATGGGATTACACCAAAAACGGCAACCGCAGTTGCGATCATTAGAATTCTCTTCATTATTATTACGCCTCCTCCTTTATCATTAAATGCTTTGGGTTATACCTTCTGTAAGTAGTTATTTTACGGTGGTCTCCGCAGAGTCAGAGTCACCTTTGTTATCAACCCAGCTTACTTTGACGGTATCACCCGCGGCTGCACCTTTAAATTTAAAGGATAGATAGGGGTTTTTGGATACCGCCACACCCCATTGGGCAACCATTACGGACTTGCCTTTGTGTTCGGCAGTCACTTCTTTAATGAAATGAGCGGGAATTTTCTCGCCGGTTTTTTTGTCTTTGCGCAAACCAGTTTCCATGGGATGACTCATTAGAGCTTTTACTTCAGTAACGTCACCCTTAATGTTGGCGCGGATTCGAATACTTTTGCTAGCCATACTTGCTGTCCTCAAATAATTAGTTAAATAAGGTTACACACGCGCGGGGAAGGATTAACCGCCGCAACCACCGATGGTTACTTTGACCGTTTTGGCCGCGCTCATTAACTTGCCGCCAGACTTAACGACTGCTACGACGTCAGAAGTTTTACCCATTTTAATACGAGTGGATACAAAACCTTCGGCGTTAGACGCTAATTCAAAATTGCAACACAACGGTTGTGGGTTTTCTTTTACCAGTACGGTAATGGCTTCAGCGTTCGCGCTTGTGGATATGGTAATCGGCACTACGGCGCCGTTTTCAGCGATATCTGGCGCTTTAATTTTGATGTCACCGCTTTCCGAATAAGCAGACGTACCGTGAAGAGCATTTAATGCATCTTCCATTTTTTTGGCGGCGAATGACGATTCAGGCCATGCCGCCAACACGGCGCGAGGAGAAAGCATCCCAGCGCTTACAGCGACTCCAACCATGCTGGTGGCGATTGTGCCTTTTAAGAAAGTTCTGCGTTTCATATTAACTGTTCTCCTGTGAACGAATATTTCTTAAAGTGAATATATAAAATCGGTAACGAGATCAATTTCTTTTTCCGATAGCATTTTATGTTTGCCGAACGGGGGCATGATAGTGTTGGGATTTACGGTGGTGGCATCCCAAATTTGTGCCCTTAATTTGGCTTTGTCTGGATACCGGGCTTTCATATTAACCAGTTCCGGACCGATGTTTCCTGGTAAGTCGCCACCGGCAATTTTGTGGCAGGCCAGACAGTTGCCTTTCTGGCGATGAAAAGCAATTTCCTTGCCTTCTTCTATAGCTTTTGCATCTGCTGCGTTGGCGAATGGCATTGGCGCAATAATGAGACTGCCCAATACGAACGCCGTAGCACCGGCGGTGGTAACTAAAATATTGGCGGATTTCCGCATTGCATCCTCCTTAAATTTCTGTTTATTGTTAAAACTTTTAGTGTGGTTAAAAGCTTTGTACTGGATCATTTTATCGGACGGTATAAACAAACTTTGTAAAAAGTTTATAAAAAAAACCTATAAACAACTTCATTCTGTTATAGATTCCATTCCAGTTATATCTAATTAGTTAGATTTTATCTGCCTGTTTTATACTCGTTGCATATATTTACCAGAATCCGCAGACAGTACAATACTTTGTACTTAAAAATCAAATCCTGCTTACGTATTCCTACTGAATCATCCGGTATATTTCGTTAAATAACCAGACTACCTGGTTAAAGTAAGTTTTTCAGGATTGGAATCCTTTGTTGGTTGATTATTAAGCACTTGTTTTTTAATTTCTTCGATTCGGGCTTTTAATTTAAGTTCTCTGATTTGGTTATTATTATTTTCTTTTAGGGCGCGTTCGAATTGTTTTATAGCTAAATGATAATCACCCAGGCGGTAATTATATTCACCTAGCGACTCTAACGATTCACTTAAAAGTCCCGCATGTTGGGCGGCTTCAGCGTGCAATTTGAAGTATTCCGGAGGTGGCGCCGGCTCTCGCATCTGTTTTTCCAATAACTGCATAGCGTCTTTACTGCGATTATCTCGAATCAGTGCCGATCCGTAGAGTAGGGTGATGGATTCATTGTTAGGGTAAATTATTAGCCCACGCTGCAAAATATCGCAAGCCCTGTCCCAATGTTCATTCGCTGTCTCAATATTTGCTTGAGTCACTATATAGGGCACACGCTCATTATCGTCTTTGATTAGTTCAGCGATCGCTTGTTTTGCCGTTTGATAGTTTTTTTTAGGATCTAATTCCAGAACATATTGATAACGCTTGGAAAAGTTATCATTTTTGCCTGGAGGGGTCGAATTGGAGGTTTGCACCAAAGAATCATGATTTTTATCTTTAGTAATTTCGTAGATGCGGGTTTTTACCAATTCATAATTAATGGTTTGATCCGGTGTACGGTGTACGCGTTTATATTGTTCCGCCCGACCGCGGCTATCGGCAATCCTTGAGGAGGTCACCGGGTGGGTTAGTATGAATTCTGGAATGTTACCATCGATATAGCGATTGCTTTTTTGCAGAGTTTCAAAAAAATTCGGCATGGCTATGGGGTCGAAGCCGCTTTTAGCCATCATATCAATGCCTACCCGGTCGGCTTCCTGTTCATGGATGCGTGAAAAATGCAATTGGGTCTGCGTGGTACCTGCTATGGTGCTCGCAATGACTGCTTCGGTAATTTGAGAATTGCCTTGACCCAACAGTATGGCGGCGATAATCGCCGCCATTGCCGGAATGGTCATGTTGGTGGATGCCGATAATGTGCGCACCAAGTGACGTTGTGTCACATGGGCAATTTCGTGCGCGATCACCGAGGCGAGTTCATCTTCCGATTGGCTGGCAAGAATAAGTCCGCTATGAACACCAATATAGCCGCCAGGTCCGGCAAATGCGTTAATGGTATTGTCGTTTACAATAAAAAAAGTGAAGGACTGCTCGCTCGAATCGACTT
>JASFLF010000077.1:0-9224 GCA_050118235.1 Gammaproteobacteria bacterium
CAGGGTGAATATAGATCGGAGCCGGTACGGTAACGTTGATTTTCAGCAGTTATTGGGTTTGGATCTGCGAGGTCAACACGATTTGAGTTCAAACACCGCGATTGAGCTGCGCTATAAATATGTGGACATCAAAGACCGCAGTCCCAATGAAATTTACGATTACCTGGCCGGCAACCGCCAGCAACTGCGAGTGCGGTTAACGAATGCTCGCAAAAACATAAGTTTTAAATATTCTTATGAACTGCAGTTGAATGACCGGAATGATTTCACAGACTCGATCGTGGGTGTGGATACTACGGTTGTCGGTTTCAGTAGCTATTCGCCATTACGCCATAATGTTCAAATATCGGCTGATGTGCCTTGGGGCAGATCACTTACATTGAGCTTGGAGGCGCAATACCGCTACAGTGACTACCGTGAAGCGGATACGATACTTAACGTGGACAATACAAGCGGCGCCTCTACGGTGCTCTATTCACTAAACCGGAAAGACAGTCGTTATAGGATGAACATCGGTCTGGCCTACCATCTTATGCCGTACATGGAGCTTTTCGCCGATTACGGCTTCACCAGAAATGATTCCAATCGCGAAGGCTCGGACTACGACCGTACGTTAGTGCGCGCCGGAGTCACGTGGTTTTATTGAATCCGTTCCCATAGAGCGAGCGGATAGTAACCAACTCCCTAGGACACTACGCTAGCCCCGCAAAACCCATAAACGTCAACGACAGTATCCCCGCAATTATTAACGACACCGCCGCTCCTTGAGCAATAGTGGGAACCTCCGCCAGTTCCAGTTTTTCGCGAATACCGGCCATCAGCACCAACGCCAGGGTAAATCCCAGTCCCGCCCCCAGGGCGAACACCATGGATTGCAGGATGCCGTATCCCCGGTTGGTTTGAAATAAGGCCAAACCCAAAATCGCGCAATTGGTGGTAATTAACGGTAAGAAAATGCCTAAGGTACGGAACAGTGTTGGGCTGACTTTTTTTATAAACATTTCCACTAATTGCACGGTGGAGGCGATTACTACGATGTAGGAGATTAATTGCAGGTACGGTGCATTTAACAAGATTAACAACACATTGATGCCGTAGGCGCATATCGAAGCCACTATCATCACGAAGGTGACCGACAAGCCCATGCGGCTGGCCGTGCCGAGTTTGCCGGAGACACCCAGGAAGGGGCAGATACCCAGAAAATAAGCCAGCACGAAGTTGTTGATCAAGCTGGCGTTAATGAAGATGGACCACAATGATTGCTCATTCATGGGTTGAACCTTTGCTTTTATGATGGGTTTGTTTGAGCCGGTTTATAAGCAACATCCACAAGGCCAGTACGAAAAAAGCGCCGCCCGGTAACAACATAATCACCCAATGCTCGAAATTGCCCGGCATGATACTCAGGTTAAAAAACGTGCCACTGCCCAACAGTTCCCTAATAACACCTAGGCATAGCAATGCTAAGGTGAAGCCCAGGCCCATGCCGAGGGCGTCATAGACGGAGCGTTTAAGATTGTTCTTAGAGGCGAACGCTTCCGCGCGGCCCAGGATTACACAATTAACCACGATGAGCGAGACGTACGCGCCCAGGCTTTTATGCAGTTCCAGGCTGATGGCCTGGACTATGTAATCCACGGCGGTGACAAACGTGGCGATAATAGCGATGTAGCTGGCAATGCGTACTTGTTTGGGTATGGCATGGCGTAACGATGACACTAGTGTGTTTGACATGAGCAGCACGAAGGCCGTGGCCAGCCCCATGGCCAGGGCGTTGGTGGCGCTGTTGGTGACCGCGAGCGTCGGGCACATGCCCAGTACTTGCACGAATACCGGATTTTGAGCCCAGATGCCTTTGATGAACTCGTCGGTGTCTTTGGGACCGGTAACAAAAATCTCTCGGGACTTAGTGCTCAAGATCTGTGCTCTCCTGTTGCTTGGCGAGTATTGGCAACCAGAATGCCAGGCTGCGATTTAAGATGGACACCACGGCTTGGGAGGAGATAGTGGCGCCGGTTATGGCATCGATTTGCCGGGAGTGTGTTTTGTGAGTATTTCTGATCAACTCCAGCGGATGTTGCCATTGGTCGCCGATGGATTTTAGGTTTATTTCAATATTGCTGAAATTTTCCAAAAAGCGGCGGCTTTCTATTTTGCTTCCCAGTCCGGGTGTTTCCCGGTTTTGTAAGACAACCAAGCCTTTAATGGACTCGGACTGTGTTGAATAACCATACAGCAAATCAATAGCGTCTTGATAGCCCATGCCTTGAGCGGGAATGGCAAAGCCGATTAATCTTTGCCGCGCGTCGAAACAAGCGTAGATGATAGGCGAGCTGCTTTTTGAGGCTTTTTGCAAGTGGTTGTTCCGGTCCAAGGATTCCCCGTTCAAAGTAAGCGCGGCAAAGGATTTGGTATCCGCTAACACGCGATAGATGGCAGCCTCCAATGCGCGTTGCCTATTGACTTTGATAATGGGGAAGGTTGCTTCGAACGCCGTGACAATCACCAGCGCGCATATCAGCCCAATACCCACCAGGGTGCGGTACATGGGCCAGCCAACCTTTTTATTGCGTGTGGATTGAGTCGCAGTCATAAGTTTATGAGCGGTGACCAAACGGCGTGGGTTGAATGTACCGGTCTATATGCGGCGATATCGCATTGGCGAATAGTATGGCGTACATGACCCCTTCGGGCATGCCGCCCCATAAGCGAATGATGACCACCAAAGTGCCGATAAATGCCCCGTAAATAAAACACCCCAGGTTGGTAATGGGTGAGGCCACCATGTCGGTGGCCATGAACATGGCGCCTAGCATCAAGCCGCCGGAGAACAGCATAAACACAGTGCTGGGATAGCGGTCTGGGTCCACAAAATGAAATAAGGCGCTTAGCACGATGACCGCAATGAATATACCCGCCGGGATGCGCCAATTCATCATATTGCGCGCGATCAAATACAGCCCTCCTGCTAAAATGAGCGCACTACAGGTTTCGCCTAAGGAGCCGGAAGTCAATCCCAGCAGCAAGTCCACAGTATCGGTCGGGTGCTGGTTGAATTTCATGTCGGCCAGCGGTGTGGCGCTGCTGAGGCTATCGTAAATGGGGGAAGTCAACGGCAACGCCAACGTTGATGTTGGCAAGGAGGTAAATCGCTCGGCACTGAATGCCGCCGTCCATGAGGTCATGGCCGTGGGAAACGCCGCTTGTAAAAAGGCCCTGCCCACTAGTGCGGGATTAAATGGGTTGTATCCCAAACCACCGAAAATAAATTTACCCAGGGACACCGCGATGACGCCACCTGCTAATGTCATCCATAACGGCAAACCCGGCGGCAGAGTCAGTCCGTATATTATGCCGGTAATCACCACCGACCAGTCGTTGACGGTGGTTGCCTGGCGGGACCATTTGCATAACAAGTGCTCTGTGAATATGCAGGAGAGAATCCCAACTAGGAGAGTAAGCAATGCCGCCAATCCGAAAGCATAGATGGAAAACACCACCGTCGGCATTAGCGCATAGACCACGTTGCGCATAATGACATCGACACTGGCTCCGCTGCTGATATGGGGTGAGGAATGGATTTGCAGGGTTTTTTTATCCATCAGGCGGCTTGCGCTTTTTTAAGCTGGGATTTGGCAATGCGGAAATACTGCACCAACGGAATGCGCGACGGACACACAAACGAACACGCCCCGCATTCGAAGCAATCTTTGAGGTGGTATTCATCGGCCATTTGCTCGTATTGGTGATTTTTGGCAAGCAAACCCAGTTGCGAGGGATTGAGCAGCATGGGGCAGGCTTCCACACAACGGCCGCAATGTATGCAATGAAAGCTTTTTGGTTGCGGCGCGCTGGTTTCTTGGGCGAAGGCAATGACCCCTGATGTGCCTTTGGTGATGGAGATGTCCAGGCTGGGGGCCGATTGACCCATCATGGGGCCGCCGAGGAAGACTTCGCTTAGCGTGTCTTGCACGCCGACAGTTTCTAAAATAAACCGTAACGGTGTGCCTATTGGTACCCGATAATTGCCCTTGTGATTCACCGCGGTGCCACCGATGGTGATCACCCTTTCCTGTATGCCTCTGCCATGGGGTAGCAAACGGCCGATTTCCGCGGCCGTGGCGACGTTAATGCCGATGACGCCGATTTCAATGGAATGGGCGCCGGAAGGCACTTCGCGGTTTAATAAGGCTTTGATTAGCATCTTCTCGGCGCCTTGGGGGTATTTGACATTGAGCACTTCCACGCTCACGGCGAGATCGTCGGGGGCGTTGTCTTTGAGCGACAGTACCGCATCGGGTTTATTGGCTTCCACGCCGATAATGGCACGCTCGGCGCCGGTGGCTTTGAGTACATAGCGTATGCCGGTAAAAATGTCCCGGGTTTGTTCCAGCATGACCCGGTGGTCCGTAGTGAGATACGGTTCGCATTCGATGCCGTTGATGAGCACCGTGTCGACCTGAGTGCCCGCCGGGATTTTCAGTTTGACGTGAGTGGGAAAGGCTGCGCCGCCCAGACCGGCGATACCGGCGTTTTGGATGGCGGCGATAATTTCGTCTTTGTCGGCATCTGGCGGGCAAGGTTTGCCTTCCAGCACTTCCTGGGTAGAGCCGGGAGAAGCTTCCAGATAAAGCCCGCTAACCAGAGTGCCCTGGATGCTGGGGACTAAACCGATGTTTTTAACCACACCCGACGCCGGCGCATGGATGGGCACCGACATGAATCCATCGGCTTTGGCCAATAGCTGGCCGCGAATGACTTCATCGTGGGCTTTTACCACGGGGATGGCTTCCCTGCCGATATGCTGGGTGAAGGGAATGATGAGCAATGGCGCGAACGGGAATTGTTTGATGGCCAGGTGCGCGGTGTCCTGTTTGTGTTCCGGAGGATGGATTCCGTGGCGAAAAGGTTGGTGTTGTGGCCTGGGCATGCTATTTCGTCCCCAGGCTCCGAGGCTGTGCAAGAGTTTTCCGTAGGTTGGGCTGAGCTTGCAAAGCCCAACACTCAACCACATACGGTTTTATTATTGTTGGGCTTCGTCCCTCAGCCCAACCTACGGATAAATTGTCTTTAAAAATGCTGAGCATGTCTGTTAGTGGTGTGGCGTGTGCCGCGCGCACATCAAGATCTGCCTATCCATAGCTTAACGTGCGCACGGCGCACGCTACGAGCGAAAAAAGGGGGTGTGTATGAAATCAATTGTGCTTCTTGCCGCGTTCTATCCATTTATCGATGTCTTTTTCATTTCGGTTTTTGGGCAGACCCGGATGAATGATCTGGGCGGTGCATTTTTCCGCGGCCTTGACCAGGTCTTTGTAAGGCCCGCCGTTGGGGTCTTTGATATAAGCATGTTTGTCTTCGTTGTAGGCGAAGATGTTGGAGTTGATTTTCATGCATTCATCGCAGGCGGTGCAGTCTTCGCTGTCTATCCACGGGGCCATGTAGTCACCGGTTGAGGCGGCATGGGCTTGCGGCGCTTCGGCGCCGGTTTGTGGGGTCGGGCTTAACACCGCCGTGCTGGATTGCTCATCGCCGCTGATCCATTGCATTAATCCCGCGCTGATTTTGGCCATGACTTCCTGGCGAATTTTGTTTTCCAAGGCCTGGGTGTCTACGGCTTCTTTATCCACTCCCGCGATGGCCTTGAGCATGTGCCAGAAGTCCCGCCGATCTTCGGTGGAATGCACCATGGTCTGATCCACTAACAAGCGGCTCAGTTGTTGTTTGCGGTCCACCGTCCAGATAAACGGGAACTTACCTTCCCGCTCCTCCACATTCAGTTGGATATATTCGGCCAACGGCACCATGTTTTCATGCCAAGTGTCCGGCGGCGCCATACGGAAATGTTTGCGGAAGCGGACTTCGGTGATGGCGAAGTCTGCAAAGGTCATGGGCAGTTGCATGTGTTTGTCGCGACCGCCTTCGTGGTATTGCAAGGGGTAGGTGGGCCAGTCGGCCGACAGATCCGGGTTACCCTCCAGTTCAAAGCAGTCTTCGGGCTTGACACCGTGATCCGGATGGTAACGGTACAAGGGATAGGCGCGGGACTCCACCGCCAGTTTGGCCTGGTGGTGGCCCATGTCATCGCCTATGCCGTGTTCGGGCTGGCAAGAGGTGTAACAGTTGAACAGCGCCGGACGCCTGGCCATGAGTCCTTCGATAAAACCTTCGATCATGTGGTTGGGGTAGGCGATGGTGGATTGCATTACGTATGCAGTGCGGTGCGCCATGGCGATTAAGCCGATTTCCTTGCGGATTTCCTGTTTGCCGGGATTGACTTTGCCGAACGGCGCCATGTCGGACACTTGGCCGGTGAAACCCGAGGTGCAGGCCTGGCCGCCGGTGTTGGAATACACCTGGGTGTCGAGCACAACGATTTTTAACGGTTTGCCGGACATTAAGGCGCGTGACAAATTCTGAAAACCGATATCGTACATGGCGCCGTCACCGCCCACCACCGCCACCGGTGGGCAGAGTAAAAATTCTTCATCGCTGAATTGATGCCAGTTGAAATAGCGAAATTGTTCGTCGTGCTCGGTGGGATTATAGCTGCCGTTTAATTCCATCTCCGCCATGCGGATGGCTTTAAAGCCGTCGGCCATTTTAGACATATGGCCTTCGAATACCCCCATGGCCATGGAAGGACTGTCCTGGAAAAGGTGATTGGCCCAGGGAAAAGGGTAAGGATTATACGGCCAAGTGCTGCCCCACACCGAAGAACAGCCGGTGGAGTTTAATATGCCCATGGATACCCGGCCGCGGCCGGTCACCCCTTCGGTGTATTTCCATTTTAAGTGTTTGAGTTTGGCCACCATTTGCATGACTCGCTGCAACCAAGTTCTGTCTATGGGTTGGGTGCCTTGCTGGGCTTCGATTTTCGCGGCAATATCCGCTAAAGTTAAATCGCCCTGGTGGGCCTCGGCTAGGATCTTACTAATGGTTTGTGGATTGTCGATATTGATTTCCTGCACCAGCTTGGTCTCTATGTAGCGTTCCAAGCGGTTGATTAAATCCGTTAAATAGGTCACGTGTTGTTTAATGCGTGGCTGCATTAAAGATTCCACCGTGGCGATGAACAAATGCAACACGGTTTTTTCCGAACAACCCATGCAGGCGCCGTCGCCGCTGGAAAACGCCAGATACACGTCTTTGTTCAACAAGATGGTTTCCAATGCGCCGATGCTTTCTTCCAGATTTTCCACGCGAATGAATTTTTCCGGCGTATTGGGCAGGTCCAGCCACAATTTCCAGTTTTTGCGCAGTTGCTGGATGCTTTCCGGCGTTTGCGCTTGTGGCTCCAAGGCATTATCGGGGCACACTTCGATGCATTCCTTGCAGCCTTTACAGGTGTAGGGATTGATGGTGATGGAAAACAATCCGCCGCTGCCCGGGTCTTTTTTCTCCGGAAGGGTGAAATACGGCCGCGTAAGGGCAAACTGAAATTCGCCCAGTTGTTCGCGGAACCAATCGAACTCGGCAGTCAGAGTTTTTTTATTATCACTGTCGGCCAGTTCGGTAATAGTCGTGCTGATGGCTTCGTCCAATATGCCGCGCACGGAGTCGGATTCTTTCGCTTCTGATAATAAGGCGCGGAAATGATTTTCCAGGACTCGCGTGGCTTTGGGTAAATACTTTAAGGAAGAGTGATGGTTTTTCACGCGATCGGTGACGGTATCCAAAATCTGGCCGATGTCATTGACCAGGCCGGGACAGGCGGTATCCGGGCACACCGTATAGCAGTCGCCACAACCGGTACAGTTTTCCGCGATCCAGCGGGGGTGCTGGAAGCGGATGCCGGTCATGTCGCGGAACAAGGCCGACACCGCCGGCATGAGACTCAGGCCGATAAACGGATCGGTCAAATTGTCGTTGGCCATGCCGCGCAAATAAAAATTCCCGGTCTGTTCCCAAAACCGGTGTATGTCCGTGGCTGGTGCCCGGCTTTTGGGTTGCAGCTTCACCATCACCGGGATAGGCACTTCTTTTAACGTTTGACTCAGCTGCTCGTCGCTGACCGGTTGCTCGGTAATTTGCTGGATTTCATCGAAGCCGCGTTTGACCACCCGCAGATTGTCCTCCACGACTCGCGCGCCTTTGCCGCCGAATTTGTGCTGCAACTGATCTTTGACGGCTTTGAGAAATCTCGCTTCATCCAAGCCCGCTTTTTCCATGACGGGTATTGCTATGAAAGCTGCGGCAAAAAACGCGCCCTGGAACGCGATGCCTTGCATGCGCAACTGCAAGTCCGGGTCAGTGGCTTCTTCGCGGGCGATTTTAAACGCATCCAGGAAGAACACTTTGATGTTTTTCTCCGCGATTACGCGCCGGTATTTTTCCGGGAACGAAGCCCATACTTTATCGGGACGCCCTAACTCGCTTTGAATGATAAACACACCGCCTTCACGCAATCCGGCTAAAGCGTTGGTATGGTTGAACACATTGGGATCGGGAGATAACACCACGTCGGTATAGAAATATTCACAGTTGATGCGAATGGGCTCGGGCGCGGCGGATAAATAATACGTAGTAGGCTGGCCTTTTTTCTCCGAACCGTAGCGCGGATTGGCTTTGATGTGGTAGCCCAGCAAGTCGAACAAAGTCATCGCCAGGTTTTTGCCGGTAGTGATAGCGCCCCAGCCACCGATGGAATGAAACCGCACAGTGATACTGTCTTCGGGCATCAGGTTGGGATTTTCGCTGCCGTGCAGCGCGAGACCGGCAATATCGGGATAGGCCTCTTGCAAAGTCTGCTGATAGGTTTGCTGTTTGGGAGTCAGCGCTGTGTCGTGGATAAAATCGATACCAAGATAAAAATGCTTGCGGCCTTGGCCGTCGGGCAGCATGTTTTCGATGGCGGCGATGAGGCCTTCGGGTTGCAAATCGCGGCTGCCCAGGCCGAAGGAGCCGGAATACAATTCCGGGACGTCTTCATCGCGCACGTAATAAGCCAGTTCCGGGTAGGGCGGCCGGTTACTGCGGATGGCGTTTTCGATGCATTTGCTGACGGTGGCCCGTACTTCGCGCATCAACGGCAGGTCCGTGGCCAGTGGCTGGTCCAGGCGCTCTAACACCGTAACGCCTTTCTTGCCTTTCAACACTTTGCTCAGCAACGCACTGGGGAAGGGGCGGAACATGACCAGGTCCACCACTCCCACTTTAAGGTGACGGGTCTCGCGCAAATAATCGGCCACCGCTTCGGCGCTGGGAACGACGCTTCCCTGGCC
>JASFLF010000078.1:0-9221 GCA_050118235.1 Gammaproteobacteria bacterium
GTTCACTTCCCGAATCCATTCCTGTGGCAACCGATCACCGACGCTTACCGAGACGGTGAATCGGGTGCCTTTGCCCACTTCACTGCTGCAGGTGACATCACCGCCCAAACGTTGCGCCAGTTGTTTGGATATTGATAAGCCTAAGCCCGTGCCACCGTAATACCGTGTGGTGGACTTGTCCGCTTGGTGAAACGGAGCAAACACTTTATTGGCTTGCTCCCGGGTCATACCTATGCCGGTATCGGTGACAGTAAATATCATTTGCCGGGATTGCGGCTTAAAACCAAGCCCTATGGTAATGCTGCCCGACTGGGTAAATTTCACGGCATTACCGCATAAGTTCAATAAAATCTGTTTCAGCCGCGTAGGGTCGGTTGTGATGGTTTTTGGCAACGGCACATCGAATTCGGTGAGGATTTGCAGGCCTCTTTCGGTGGCTTTTTGTTCCACAATACATACGGTATCTTTGACCAAATCGATGGGTGATACGGCAATGGATTCCATTTCCAGCTTACCGGCTTCGATTTTAGAGATATCCAATACATCATTAATGATATCGTATAAGTGTTTACCACTGTTTTGAATGGCCCTAACGGCCCGTTGCCGATCTTTGCTAGTTAAATCCGTATCCACCAGGGTTTCCGAAAAACCGATAATAGTGGTCAGTGGCGTGCGGATTTCGTGACTCATATTTGCAAGAAACTCGCTCTTGGCCCGCGTTGTGTCGTCGGCTTTGGCGCGCGCGGTTTGCAATTCGATGTTTTTCAGGGCCAACGCTTTGTTTTTATCGCCGGCGTAATGGACCACGGTACGGGCAATCATAATACCAATGCTGAGTAACACGGTAAGCAGCAGTAAAAAGCCGGCTATGGTGTATTGGAATTTCAGCTGGGCCGCAGCCAATGCATTGTTGGCGTATTGTTTTTGCAAATCGATGGATTCATCCAGCAATTCCAGCAATTGTTCTTGTTTTTGGCTCGCTTCACTGAACAGCCGGTTAAAATCATTGGGCAAGATGTTTTCCATTAACAACTCCGCCACTTGCCTGACCAATGGCTGGGAGAACTGCGCATGGCGAGCGAGTTTTTCGATAATGGCTTTTTCCGGTGTATCCATGCCCAAGGCAATCAGTTGTTCGCGGGCTTCGCGGTAATGACGGGCGTAGTCGTAGAATTTTAGAATTTCCTCATCCCGCTTGAAGTAGTCCTGGGTTGCCAACATCTTATTGATGGACAAGGACCGCAATCGAATGGCGTCACGCATTGCCGATGCCAGGGCGATTTTATTGTTGTTAACGGTGACGATTTTACTCATACTGGCATTGACGCTATTCAATTGGTACAAACCAATGCCGCCGAGAATGAAGGTTAAAGCCAATACCACCGTAAACCCCAGCCGGATAGCGTGCACCAGCTGTTTTTGTTCGGAACTTTGCGCTACTGTGGTTACCACCGAATCGTTTGCGTGCACGTTGCTGTCCTTGGGGTCTATGCACTAACAGACACAAACAGTTTTGTGTCCTTAAGCCATTTTGGTGTTGCTTAAATCATTGTTTTACGAGTAAAACTATTATCGACCCAATTGCTTTTTGCTTTAGTCCCAAACGACCACCACCGGACCGTTGCGAACCGAAAAACAATCTATAGGTAACTTATGACGGAAAAAACCTGGCAAACCCGCTTATACCAATTATTGGACAAAATCCGCGCACTGTTTACGCGCATCATCGGCTTATATTCCCCGCAAAAATTTCGTGAGAAAGGTTTGTTGTGGAGCACCGGAATCGTCGTGGTCACACTGTGTGTGGTTTTAACCATCGTGGGGACGTATTGGAGCCGGTCACCGGACAGTTTTAGCGCCAGACAGGTAGCCATGGAGAAAGCCGGTGGGGACGCCAGCCAAGTGGTCCCTGGCTTTACCACTACTGCGGCGTTGATCAAAGTGGCGGAAACCTTGCTCGATAAACCGGGTGGTTATTTATCCAATGATAAATTGCCGCCAGCGTCGTTTTTCGGTTTATTTGACATTATGGACAATATGCGGAACTGGGAATTTGGTGTGTTGGTGATGATTCGAGATACCTCCCGGGTACTGCGCAATGATTTTTCCCGCTCTCAATCGCAATCGCGTGAAAACCAAGCCCTCGCCGAAGCCGAACCTTTATTCCACTTCCCTAACGATTCGTGGTTATTCCCCCCTACTGAAAGGCAGTATCGCAAGGCCATTCAAAAAACCACAGACTATTTGACCAGCCTAGCCGCACAGTCGGATCCCAATACCCAGTTTTTCACCCGCGCCGACAATTTAAATGTATTGTTATCCGTAGTTGAAAAACGCCTGGGCGATTTCTCGCAACGCCTAAATGCCAGCGTGGAGGAACTGCGAGTGAACACCGACCTTGCCGGCGACTCGGCTGCCCAACAATCCACCCGCACTCCGGGTTTGATTGTCGCCAAGACCCCTTGGCTGGAAATCGATGATGTGTTTTATGAAGCCAGAGGCTATGTGTGGGCGCTGTTGAATATCATGCGTGCGGTAGAGGTGGATTTTAACAATGTACTACAAAAGAAAAATGCCGTTGCCAGCCTGCAACAAGTCATCCGCTTGTTAGAGCAAGCGCAGGTCCCGCCTTCCAGTCCCATCGTACTCAACGGTGATCCCATGGGTTGGGTGGCCAATTATTCCAAAGCCATGGTGAGCTATATCTCACCGGCCAACGCCGCCATCATTGATTTGCGCAATTTGTTGACGACGGGATAGACCAGACCAATTGGCGTGTAGGAAAAAACGGCAACGGCTGAATCACAACCGTTGCCCTCCATAGTTTTACCACTTAAAGATCTTTTTCAATTTGCTGGTAATAGGCATGGATGCCGCCGTCCATGAAGTAATACTCTTTAATACCTTTGCTCTCCAGATAATATTGCAACCAACGCACTTGTTTGCCGGCGGCATCGTAAATCAACAAACCTTTTCTTTCGCTTTTCGCTTTGTTGAGATAACGGTCCAGCTTTTTGCTATCGTCCAAATATACCCGATACTCCCTGCCGACGAAAATTGACAACCCCTCCCGTTGGAACCGGTCGCGAACATCCAGCACGATATCGTTGGTAGCGGCCATACGCTCACTAAACTCATCCGGGCTCAAGCTGTGTTGTTTGAAATGCGCTTTGCTGATGAGCTTGCCAGGATCGTTGAGTTTGACATCCAATAGCAAAGTGGCATCGGGATATTGTTGCGCCCAATCCAATACACCCGCATCATAAGCCAGCACATCTTCGATACCATCCAATTGGCATTTTCTAGCCGCCTTATACGACTTCATGCAGGTTTTGCCGTTGCAATACACTATGATTTGACGGGGATCTCGTTTGCGCAACGCCGTCATTTGCTCGCTAAAATCCGCATCCGCCAGAGAGATGTTAACGGCGTTTTCGATTCTAAGCGTGCTGTATTCATAGGAAGAGCGCACGTCGACAATTACGACATCGTTGCGCCGGGCATACAATTGCTCCATGGATATATGCTTCACTTCCGGGTATATCTCGCGACCGGGAAATTCGGCTTCGACGGCCGAGGCTATGCTTGCCCAGCAAGCGGCTAGCGCCACACCTACCATCAATATGCTCGATATGAGGGATTGCCCACGATTCAATGACACCATAATGTTCACCGTATGTTGAGTTGTTCCTTACGTAAAATGTCTTGCGCCAATTTTTAACCGTTACACGCAGTAACATGGCTATTGCATTGGTTTTTCACCATACATAACGATCAACGGGCGTTTTTCTTTAGATATTTCGTGGGGTTTGAGGCGAACAAGCGCATCGCCTGTTTTTCTCACCAAGGGGCGAGGGTTCGTCATCCTGGTGAGAAATAAGGGCCGGCCGTAGGCGCGGAAATCGAGATGGAATCGAGCGAGTATTAGCGGGATTAGCGGACAAATTCCCTTTTCATTTGTTCGTAGTAGGCCGACGTACCGCCTTCCATGAAATAAAAATTACTTAAGCCTTTGTCTTTTAAATAATAATGCAGCCAGCGAACCTGTTTGCCGGCGGCATCGTGCACTAACAAGGTTTTATTTTCCCGCTTGGCTTTATCGATAAAGCGCTCCAGTGATTTGGCGTCATCCAGATAAGCGCGCCGCTCCCTACCGACAAATAATGACAAGCCTTCGCGCTGAAAACGGTCGCGTACGTCCAGTACAATAGCCGAAGAGGAGGCGACTTTTTCACCGTATTGGTCAGGACTAAGTAAATGTTTGGTAAATTCTTCTTGAGAAATCAATTTCTTAGTATCAACCGGGCTGCGGCCCAACAACACTGCATTTTGGGGATAAGTGCGGGCCCAATCCATAATGCCGGCATCGTAAGCAAACACGTTGTCGATTTTGTTGACCGAACATTTCAGCGCCGCTTTGTAGGACTTCATACAGGTTTTGCCGTTGCAATACACCACAATGGGCCGCGGGTCTTTGGCGCGCAATTTTCCCATTTGCTCCACAAATGTGGGTGAAGACAAGGGGATATTGGTTGCCCCTTTAATGCGCAAGGTTTCAAACTCATATTGCGACCGCACATCCACCACAGCCACGTCATTAAATTGCGCCTGCAACTCCTCCAACTCCATCACCGGCACTAGAGGATACAATCCCCGCCCGGGAAATTCTTCTGAAATATCAGCCGCATAACTGGATACCACTAACAGCAGACATACCACCGCCGCCATCAGCGAAATACGATATCGAACACTAAAAACTACTTGTACTGACATATTCTCCCCCTACCGAACATACTCTCACATCGGTTGATCTTCAACGAGGCGGCTGCAAAACGATCCAACTATTCTTGGAAAATATATAACTTGGCGTGTCCTGTTTTTTTTAAGCTCGTGCCTTCCGTGGAGTATGTAGCAGTAAGCCAATGAAACCGCAGCATGGCCTCTACACCGCTTATCAATCAATCATCTATACGCTACCAAATTAGAACTTTTTTCAGAAATACACAATAATTGATTTTTTATTACACAAATAAAATTTATTTATAATAACGGAAAATAATTTTAAGTGCCAATGATATTTACGGTCATCTCAATAGCTAAAGTTCATTCCATTGCGGCAAGCCCATCTGTTATAAACACTCTTCATTCATCGGATTTATCGTCAAAGGAATACCCATGCGCACACATCCCATTGTAATGAGTCTTTGGGCCATATTGTTGTTCCCCTGTGCGGCACTGGCCGCCCCCGATGCCAACACTATCATTCAAAAAGCCATAGAGCATTGGCGTGGCACCTCCTCGGACTCCGTCGTCACCATGACCATACATCGACCGGATTGGGAACGAACCATGACCATGCGTAGCTGGACTTTGGGTGATAACAATTCCCTGGTCAGAGTCACCGCCCCCGCTAAAGACGCCGGCAACGCCACGTTGCTAATCGATAAAAAAATGTGGACGTTTTCCCCCAAAATTAACCGCGTGATCAAAATCCCTTCCAGCATGATGAACCAAAGTTGGATGGGGTCGGATTTCTCCAACAAAGACATCGCCCGCTCGGACGACATCATTGATGAATACCGGCATACCATCATTGCCACCCAAACCCAGCAAAACCACACCATCTATACCATCGAATCCATCCCCAATGAAGATGCGGCTGTGGTATGGGGCAAAGAACAACTAAGCATACGCGATGACCATATTATCCTGGAACACGCTTTTTTCGACCAAGCCATGGTATTGACCAAAAAACTGACGACCTTGCACATCACGCAACTGGGCGGGCGCACCCTGGCGGCCCAACAACGCATGGTGAATGTGGAAAAGCCCGAAGAATGGACTCAAGTCACCGTTGAATCGGCACAATTCAATTTGGAAATTCCCGAAAGTACGTTTACCCTGTCCAATTTACGCAATCCACGCTACTAAATAAGATAAGCGGCAAAGTCCACCACCACAACAACGGTGCAAGTATGGGTATTAATCTAACACTCGCCTGGCGCAATTTATGGCGTAACCCCCGCCGCACAGTGCTGACGTTAGCAGCCATAGTATTTTCCGACGTCTTGTTAGTGTGGATGATCTCCCTGCAACTTGGGCAATACGATATGATGATTGATAATACGTTGCGTGTATTTACCGGCAGTGTGCAAATCCAAGCACACGGTTATCTGGAAAAACCGCAATTGCGTAAAACCATCCCCAACGCCATCGATTTGGCCTCCGAAATCCGCAGCCACATTGGCAATACCAGCGTGGGCGCGCGCGCCTTGGGTTTTGCGCTGGTATCTTCGCAAAAACGCAGTTACGGAGCACAAATCGCCGGTGTACAACCGCAGCACGAACCCAAAATATCGGTAATACCGGGGCTTATCGTCCAAGGCCGATATTTTAGCGGCACTAAGGCGGAAGAGGCGATCGTCGGTAGTGTCATGGCAAGAAATCTAAAAGTCGGTATCGGCGATGAAATAACCTTGTTGGGCAGCGGCAAAGACGGTTCTTTCGCCGCCACCGTAGTACCCATCGCCGGTATATACGATAGTGGCAACGCGGAGTTGGACCGTTATATGGTGCAGTTACCGTTGCAGTATTTCCAGTCCGTTTTCAGCATGAGTGACAGTGCGAACTCCATTGTAGTCAGCGGCGCCTCCCATGAACAAACACCGGAGTTGACCCGCCAGTTACGCGCTATGATCACCGATGACTCTTTGGACGTCATTCCCTGGGAACGATTGCAACCAGGCCTCAAACAAGCCATACAAGCGGATTTTTCCACCGCATGGTTGATGTACGGCGTATTGGTGGCGTTGGTAGCGTTTAGTGTTTTGAATACTTTTCTGATGTCCGTACTGGAAAGAACCCGTGAATTTGGCATTATGCTGGCCTTGGGGCTCACCCCCGCCAAAGTGGGCCGCCTGGTGTTGAGCGAATCATTATTAATGTCGCTCACCGGCTTGGTGCTTGGCATTACCGCCGGCGCGGCGTTTACCGCCTATTTTGTGGTTAATGGCTTCAGCTACCCCGGCATGGAAGAACTGGCATCGAAATTCAATTTGTCGGACCGCATTTTTCCGGTGTTAACACCGGTTTCCCTGCTGCTGGGTCCTGTGGTGATATTTATCGCCGCCATGTTGGCCGCTCTGTGGCCAGCCATACGCATCCATTTACTAAAACCGGTAGAGGCCATGCAAACCATATGACCGGTATAATCGCGCGCCATTTGGGAACCGCCACCACCATGCTCACCGTCATCGCCTGGCGCAATATTTGGCGCAACCATCGCCGCACACTCATCATGCTAGGCGCTATTACGGTGGGCGTGTGGGCTATGATCTGGCTTACGGCTATAATGCGGGGCATGGTGGATCAGATGATTAGCGACTCTATTAAACACCTGATCGGTCATGTGCAGATTCACGCCCCGGCTTACCGGGACGACCCTTCCATTGTCAACTCCATGCCGCCACCTTCCAAGGCCCTGACCCGAGCCCTGGATGATCCTCACGTAACCGCCTGGTCCACCCGGGTACGTGTGCCGGCGGTAGTCAGCAGTGAACGTGAATCCATGGGCGTGATCCTGGTAGGCATCGCGCCGCAACGTGAACGAGACATGTTGTTTTTACCGCAAACCATCAGCCAAGGCCGTTACTTGGAATCCCCTCTGGACGACGGCGTGATCATCGGCAAAAAGCTGGCCGAGCGCCTGGACACCCAATTAGGGTGGCGAGTTGTGATCATGAGTCAAGACCCCGATAATGACATCGTCGATCGGGGATTTCGTGTGCTGGGTATATTTGATACTGAAATGGAGGCCACCGAAACCGGCTATGTATTCACCGGCCTGAAGACGGCGCAATCATTTTTGAAAATGCAATCGCAGGTATCGGAACTGGCCTTGATGACACACGACTATCGCCATCTGCAACCTTTGGTAGACAAACTCAGAGCCGCCGCCCCCGGATTGCAGGTATTGCCTTGGCAGGAACTGGATAAATACCAAGCCACCATGTTGAAGGTGGTCGATGGGTTTGTCTTGATCTGGTTTATTGTGGTATTCATTGCCATGTCATTCGGCCTGATAAATACCATGCTAATGGCGGTATTCGAACGCACCCGCGAAATCGGCTTGGTTCAGGCTCTGGGTATGAAGCCCAGCATGGTTTTGCTGCAAGTTTTGATCGAGTCGTTTTTTTTATTATTTCTGGGCCTGATTGCAGGCAACTTATTGTCCTGGTTAAGCATTATCCCTATTAAAGACGGCTGGGACATTTCCGGCCTGGGCGTGGAAGGACTGGAATACGCCGGCATGAGTACGACTTTATACCCTGTAGTGCGAGCCGGTGATGTGATCTTATCCAACGCTGTGGTAATCGTCTTGGGATTAATCGCCAGTCTTTATCCGGCGTGGCGTGCCGCTCGCCACGTTCCGGTAGAAGCCATCACTAGAGTATAAGCATATGTCTATGGTAACGTGTAAAAATCTCTCTAAAACCTTTGGCGAAGGCGATCTCGCCGTACATGCCTTATCCGAAATTAATTTGGACGTACAATCGGGATCGTTCGTGTGTTTATCCGGGCCTTCCGGCTCGGGCAAGACTACGCTGTTAAACATGATCGGTGGCCTGGATACACCCAGCGACGGTGAAATCACCGTAGCGGAGCGGCGTGTGGACCAAATGAATAAAGCCCAATTGGCCGATATGCGCTTGCACCATATCGGGTTTGTGTTTCAAGCCTACAATTTGATACCGGTGCTGACAGCCAAGGAAAACGTGGAGTTTGTCATGCAACTGCAAGGCATGCACAGTAAAGCGCGTGCCGACAAATCGCTATCGATATTAAAAGAAGTGGGCCTGAGCGGCATGGAAAACCGCCGCCCCGCTGAATTGTCCGGCGGTCAGCAACAACGGGTGGCCGTGGCAAGAGCCCTGGTCTCGGAACCGAATTTGGTCCTGGCCGATGAACCCACCGCCAACCTGGATTCTCATACCGCTGAAAACTTGATGGATTTGTTGCGCAATTTAAATGAACGCCATGGCACCACGTTCATCATTTCCACCCATGACAAACTGGTCATGAGCCATGCCAAACGGCTCATTAAAATGCGTGACGGCAAAATCGAGGATGATGTTCAGCAAAACAGTGCTGCATAAATCTGAATCACACAGACACTGCCATTCACGGTTTGTGCTGTTTGTCCTTTGCCTGCTCGCCAGCCC
>JASFLF010000079.1:0-9149 GCA_050118235.1 Gammaproteobacteria bacterium
CTGGGGTTATTGAGATCTTCCACTTCAACAAGACTATTGGATAATAACTTGGCATGGCCTTTTATCCACGTCACTTTGTTTTTGGCGAACAGCATGGAAACGCCGCCGGTGAGGTTTGCCACAATATGGTTCTTGCGTTCCATCATTTTGGCCAGGTCTAAGGAACAATCATTTACGATAATGCCGTGTTGTTTAAACTCGTTTTGCAAGGCGTGATAGTGATGTGAACTGTCCAGCAGCGCTTTTGAGGGAATACAACCGACGTTAAGACACACACCACCCAGTGCCGACTGCCCTTTATCGTTCACCCAATTATCGACACACGCTGTTTTGAATCCCAGTTGCGCGCAGCGGATAGCAGCCACATAACCGCCGGGCCCGGCCCCAATGACAATCACATCAAAATCCGCCATATCGCTCTCCAAAGTAAGTTTTCACCACGAAGGCACGAAGGACACGAAGAAATCGCTTTAATATGCTTTGTGTACTTTGCGCAATTCGTAGGTTTAGTTCGCCGTATCGCTCTTCAACTTTCGGTAGATTATTTTTTTACCACGAAGCTCGCGTAGAGCATCAAGGATAAAAGACATTAATGTTTTTTCTTCGTGCTCTTCGTGCCTTCGTGGTGAATACTACTTCGTTGTTAAAAAACGCTAAACATCCAGCAACATACGCGTAGGATCTTCCAACGCTTCTTTTACGCTAACCAAAAACAAAACGGCGTCCCTGCCATCGATGATGCGATGATCATAAGACAACGCCACGTACATCACCGGCCGCGCCACGATCTCACCATTTTCAACCACCGGCCGTTCTTTAATATTGTGCATACCGAGAATAGCGCTTTGCGGTGGATTGAGTATGGGGGTGGACAGCATGGAACCGAAAATACCGCCGTTGGATATGCTAAACGTGCCGCCCAGTAAGTCTTCCATTTCCAATTTATTATCCCGCGCCTTTTCACCGTACGCGGCAATGGCTTGTTCGATGTCGGCAAAACTCATTTGGTCCGCATCGCGCAAGATCGGCACCACCAAACCGCGCGGGGAACTGACGGCAATGCCGATGTCATAGTAGCCGTGATAGACAATATCCGAGCCTTCAACCGATGCATTAACCACAGGAAATTGTTTTAAGGCATCCACCACGGCTTTCACAAAAAACGACATGAAGCCCAGCTTCACGTCGTGACGCTTTTCGAAGGCCTGTTTGTATTTATTGCGCAAATCCATCACCGGCTTCATATTAACCTCGTTGAAGGTTGTTAATATGGCGGCGGTGTTTTGCGCGTCTTTCAAGCGTTCCGCAACGCGGGCGCGCAATCGGCTCATGGGCACACGTTTTTCCGGGCGGCCATCGGTCCTTGACATTGGGATTACCTTGGGTTCGGCAACTGCGCGCTGGGCAGCTATTGGTTCCATTGGCGCTTCCTGAGCGGGCTCTTCTTCACTTGCAAGGAATTTTAATACATCGGCTTTGGTAATGCGGCCGTCTTTACCGGTGCCGATTATCTTAGTGACATCCACATCATTGTCGGCGATTAATTTGCGCACCGCCGGGCTCAATGCATGTTTGGGATGTTCTCTTATCTTGGTCACTTGATAGGGTTCGGGGAAAGGCTCGGGTTGGGCTGCTTCCCGGTTCTCACCGGCCGATGGCGCGCTGCTAGCCGCAGTGTCGATCACCGCAATGACTTCATCGCTTACTACGTTTGCGCCATCGCTTTTTTTCACCTCCTTAAGCATGCCCCCGTGAGGCGCAACAATCTCCAACATCACTTTGTCGGTTTCCAAATCCACGAGATTTTCGTCTTCACGTACATAGTCTCCGGCGGATTTGTGCCAATTGGCCAAGGTCGCCTCGGATACGGACTCGGCCAAAATAGGCACTTTTACTTCCACTAGCATCGGTTCACTCCCTGGGATTAATTCCTTGCCACTAACTTTTTCACATTGTCAGCCGCAAAGGCATTGTCAAGCAATTCATGTAACTGTTCGATGTGTTTTTGATAATAGCCTACCGCCGGCGATGCTGCAGCCGGGCGCGCCACCACGCTGAGTATTTGGTTGGGTTTCAACAACGCTGTCAGCCGGTTTTGCATAAACTGCCAGGCGCCTTGGTTTAAGGGCTCCTCCTGACACCACACAACTTGATGGGCATTTTCATATTTACTCAGCTGCAAGGCAAGCTCTTGCTGCGGAAACGGATAAATTTGCTCCACCCGGATTATCGCCGTATTCTCAATCGCGCGTTCCTGGCGTGCCTCCCATAAGTCAAAATAGACTTTGCCGCTGCAAACAATAATCTTGGACACGCTGCTCTGTTCTATCGCATCGGTCTCACCAATGACGTGCAAAAAACCGCGCTCGCAAATGTCTTCCAGGCTTGAGGTGGACAATTTGTGCCTTAATAAACTTTTCGGCGACATGACAATCAGCGGTTTTCGCAAATTGCGAATAACCTGACGGCGCAGTAAATGGAACATTTGCGAAGGCAAGCTGGGCACCACGACTTGAATATTGTCTTCGGCGCACAGTTGCAGGTAGCGCTCCAGGCGAGCGGAGGAATGCTCAGGCCCCTGCCCGTCAAATCCATGGGGCAGGAACATCACCAATCCGCTCAACCGCCCCCATTTTGATTCGCTGGAACTGATAAATTGATCGATCACCACTTGGGCGCCGTTGGCAAAATCCCCAAATTGCGCTTCCCAAATCACTAACGCATAGGGCGCTGCCGTGCTGTAGCCAAATTCAAATGCCAACACGGCTTCCTCGGACAACAACGAATCAATTACGGTAAACGGCGCTTGTTCTTTGGAAATATGGCGTAATGGTGTATAGGAGGATGATTCTTTTTGGTCATGAAACACGGCATGTCTATGAAAAAACGTACCACGCCCGCTGTCTTGACCGGAAATACGCACTGGATAACCGGCTTGCACCAACGACGCATACGCCAGTATTTCCGCAAATCCCCAATCCATAGGCTCCTCACCCACGGCCATGTGATTGCGGCTTTTTAATATTCGCGAGACCTGGGTGTGGAGCGTTACCTGTTCAGGCACGTCACTCAGTCTTTGAGCCAAGTAAGCAACTTGTTGGCGCTCAAGGGTGGTGTCCATATCATTAAATTCTCCACGCGCCGCTTGAGTATAGGGGCGCCAGTCTACCCAAAACGGCTTCTCAAAGGACTCGGTGACAATATTCGGCGCTACACACTCACCTGCGGCCAGTGTCTGGCGGTATTGGTGTCGAATATCGTCGATTTGTTCAACACTGAGCAGGTCCTCCTTGGCAAGTTTTTCCGCATACAATTGACTTACCGGTGGAAGGGCTTTGATCTTTTTATACATCAACGGTTGCGTGGCCGACGGTTCATCGGCTTCGCTATGGCCGTGGCGACGATAACAAACCATATCGATGACCACATCTTTGCGAAAACGCATACGATAGTCCAATGCCAGTTGGGCGCAATAGACGACGGCTTCGGGGTCGTCGCCGTTGACGTGAAATATGGGCGCCTGAACCATGCGCGCCACTTCCGTGCAATACACGGTTGAGCGCGCGTCCAATGGATTGCTGGTGGTAAAACCGATTTGGTTATTGATGATTACATGCACTGTACCGCCGGTGGTAAATCCCCTTGCTTCCGACATCTGAAAAGCTTCCATGACAACGCCTTGCCCCGCGAACGCCGCATCACCGTGAATGAGTATGGGCAGCACTAATGAACCCATTTTGTCGTGGCGGCGATCCTGCCTGGCCCGCGCCGACCCTTGTACTACCGGTCCGATAATCTCAAGATGAGAAGGATTAAATGACAAGGCCAAATGCACAATCCCGCCGGTGGTTTGGATGTCGGAAGAAAAACCTTGATGATATTTGACGTCACCCGAACCGCCGATCATCGACGAATCCACTTTGCCTTCAAATTCCATAAACAGCTGGTTCGGTGATTTACCCAAAATATTGGTCAACATATTGAGCCGGCCACGGTGCGCCATCCCTAATACGATCTCCGTCACCTTGTGCTGTCCCGCCCTCTGAATGACTTCATCCATAAGTGGAATTAAACTTTCCGCGCCTTCCAGGGAAAAGCGTTTTTGCCCTACATAGCGAGTGTGTAAAAACTTCTCAAATTCATGCGCCGCGATCACTCTTTCCAGAAACCGTTTTTTGGTCTCATCGTCAAAACTGGGTTGGCTAAGAATGGTTTCCGTACGCTGTTGTATCCAGCGCTTTTCCTCGGTATTGGAAATATGCATGTATTCAATACCGATATGACCGCAGTAGGTTTGTCGTAATATGGAAAGTATTTCTTCCAAAGTGGCCTGACGCGGCCCCATCAGCGATCCGGTATTAAAAGCCAGCGCCAGGTCTTCTTCGGTGAAATTGTGAAAAGCGGGATCGAGTTCCGGTAGATGTTCCTGTGGGTCCAGTTGCAGAGGGTCAAACCTGGCTTGTTGATGTCCCCGAAAACGGTAAGCGTTGATGAGTTGTAATACCTGGATCTGCTTGTTTTGCGCCTCAAGCGACAAAGGTCGTGTGACTGCGGCGGTTTGGCGACGGTCTTTACTGAGACGTGCCAACTCTTCTCGAACTGCCGCCTGACCGATTTGTTCCTCTGGTGCCTTCTCTATACCTTCTTGCGTCTGCAGATTGTGAAAAAACTGCTGCCATTGATCGCTGACTGAAGTGGGTTCTTTAAGGTATTGCGCATAGAGCTCTTCAATATAGGCGGCATTAACGCTGAATAAATAACTATTATTTTGTAAAGGTTTCATCTTACGTCCAATCAGTAATGCCAAATCGTCCTTTGTTGAAGTGTTGCCAGTTTATTATAGGTTTATGTGTTGCCTCGTCATGATTCCGCTAGCAATTCATATACCCAATGGATTCTTTTTTTCGGCTCATATCTCATTAATTATCATAGCTGCTTATTGGTCATTGTTTTGCCATTTTAGTCATCATTTCTATCGGCTTGATGTTGAAAAGCTTAACGACTTGTCTCCCGTCTGCGCAGCCGTTAGGCTCTGGTTACACATCCCAAGCACTCCCTTTTAAATAGGGTTTAAAGTGAAAAGAAAAACCTCATATGACATCATTTTTTCGCCGTGCATTGCTCAATAATTGAGCAAGTTATTTGCCATTCCCGGACTCATCATGTTATGGTGCTCCACCTCCAAGGGTTTGCGGTTTTCAGCCAACGCTGTGGACACGCAACCTTATATAAAATTTTATTACGAAAAATCAGAAACATACATCGATGATAGACAGTAACAACTGTCTTCGACAACGGTGACTCTTACGAAGCTTGGGCGAAACTTCCAACTTCGAGTCTCTATGCTAAACACAGCTTAAACACCATGTTAAGCGGCATCGTGCCTGGGACAGCAGCGCTTTTGCTATCCACCCGGCAATAACATAAAAAATTACAAGTAAGGCAAAAGGATTCTCTTTAATGAATTCAGTGGTTAATTTTCAAAATTTATCAAATCGCGATAACACCAAGTTAACAGACACAGAAAAAGACAAGATCTTTTCAGTTTCCGCCCGATTCCAAGTTTTTACGGAACGCCAATGGGATAAAATCCCACAACTTAAGACATTGCCCGAAGACCTGCAATGGGACATGCGGGCGGTAGCAAATGTGTTGCCATTCAGAGTCAATCAATACGTGATCGATCATCTGATTCAGTGGGACAAGGTTCCCGAAGATCCCATTTTCCAGCTGACATTTCCCCAAGCTGGTATGTTGGATCCCGGTGCGTTGCGTGATCTGAAGAAACTCATGAAAAGCAATGCTGATCGCGACATCATAAAAGCGCTGGTGACGGAAATTCGAACCCAGCTGAATCCCCACCCCGCCGGACAAAAAACCTTGAATATTCCGCACTTGGACGGCGAACCATTGCAAGGCATGCAACACAAATACAAAGAAACGGTATTGTTTTTTCCCAGCCAAGGCCAGACCTGCCATAGCTACTGCAGTTTTTGTTTTCGCTGGGCTCAATTTATCGGCGATAAAAAATTGCGTTTCGCCGCCTCGGAAGCCAATACTTTGCATACCTATCTAAAACAGCACAAAGAGGTGACGGATTTATTGATTACCGGCGGAGACCCCATGGTAATGAAAACCCGCCACTTAAGCGAATATTTGCTGCCATTAACCACACCGGAACTTGAGCATATAAAGACAGTGCGCATCGGCACCAAAGCCCTGACCTTTTGGCCACAACGATTTGTCACCGATCCGGATGCGGACGATTTATTGCGGCTCTTAGAGCACCTGGTGTCCCAGGATAAACACGTCGCTATTATGGCGCATTACAATCACTGGCGAGAGTTGGAAACCCCCATCGCCCACGAAGCCATTCGGCGTATTCAAAATACCGGCGCTATTATTCGCAGCCAAGGTCCTTTATTGGCGCATATTAATGACGATGCCGATGTGTGGGCGAAATTATGGAAAACGCAGGTTAATCGGGGCATCGTACCCTATTATATGTTTGTGGAACGCGATACCGGTGCGAAACGCTATTTCGAAGTCCCGCTGGCCAAAGCCTGGCGCATCTATCAGAACGCGATTCAAAAGGTGTCCGGCTTGGGCCGCACCGCCCGAGGCCCAAGTATGAGTGCGGGCCCGGGCAAAGTGGAAATCCAGGGCGTCACCGAAATTGCCGGCGAAAAGGTGTTTGTATTACGGTTTATTCAGGGGCGTAATGCCAGTTGGGTGCAAAAACCCTTTTTCGCAAAATATGATGAACACGCCACATGGTTGGATCATCTGGAGCCCGCCGTTGGTCAAGAAGAGTTTTTCTTCGAAGCGGAATGTCGTTCGCTCATTAACTAGCAACGGGATACACCAGACAAAGCAAAACAAAAAATAATTCATTGTTCCTTGACAAAATATCAGTATCTACTAATATTTTGATTAAGGATCAATGTTGGTTACCCCCCCTAATCCTCCAACAAAGATCCCCAGACTTTTCATGGTCTCAACCTCCCGGAATCGGCGCATGCCGACTCCCCCCTAGCCTAAGATAGGCATTTTTAGGGCCCTCCTGAATTCAGGAGGGCCTTTTTATTTCCCACCTCACCATCAACTAGCCGTCATTTATTGTGTTTTCAATTAGTTAACTCTATTTCACGCAAAACTCTGAATATTTAACTCTGAATATTTTATTGATTATTCACAATTCACTTTTTATACTCCGACCTATGACGCCAACCAAAGACCAGCTCTCGCAAGATATCAGAGAAAAAATTTTGCATGCCGCAAGACAACGGTTTCGGGTCTACGGTTACAACAAAACCACTATGGCGGAAATCGCCAAGGATTGTGATATGTCGGCGGCCAATTTGTATCGTTTTTTTGATAATAAATTAGACATCGCGGTGAAGTTGGCGAGCTTGCGCCTCAGCGAAGAAGAGTTGACTCTCAGTCAAACCATAGCGGAAGAAACTAAATCCGCCGCGGAAAGACTCAAACATTTCATTTTCGCCATGTTGCATCACACATACCGGTTATTCTCGGAAGCGCCCCATATCAGTGAATTGGTCCATGCCGTGTGCGATGCGCGCATGGACCTGGTGGAGCAGCACATGAACAATAAAACTCAAATACTGGTTACCTTGCTACGTACGGGAAACGACAGCGGCGAATTTGCCGTGCAAGACCCTCAGCAAACCGCGCAAGCCATTTTGACCGCGACCACCATGTTCGACTTACCCACGATAATGCCGTTGTTCAGTTTGGAGAAGCTGGAACAAAAAGCGGCCGGATTAACCGAACTGCTACTAAACGGGCTCTTGAAGAAATAAAAAGAACATACAGCCTTTAAAATAAGGGCAGATAAAAGCCAACAAAAATTAAACAGGGAGTTACTAGTGCACAATATCAATAGCGTCGTCAGATACGGAAATTGGATCGTCAATCATCCCTGGTTGGTTATCTTCATCAGTTTACTCATCGTAGTACCGGCTGTTTACAGCATCAAACAAAATATCAAATTCACCACTAACTACCGGGTCTTTTTCGGCCCGGACAATCCGCAACTGCTGGCATTCGATGAATTGGAGAAGGTATATACCAAAAACGACAATGTGATGTTCATCATCACGCCCAAAGACGGCGACGTCTTTACCCCCGACACGCTGCGATTCATTCAAAAACTCACCGATGAAGCCTGGAAAATCCCCTACTCCATACGAGTAGACTCCCTGTCCAATTTCCAACATACCGAAGCGGAAGGCGACGATCTTATGGTCGGCGACTTAGTACCCACGGATACGAAATTAGACGATGAACGCATAGCGAAAATACGGGACATAGCCTTAAATGACCCATTTTTGTTAAACCGGATTGTTTCCCCGAAAGGCCATGTAACCGGCGTTAACGTCACTCTGCAGCTTCCCGGCGTGGACGACGCCAAAGAAGTGCCGGAAGTCACCGCCTATGTGCGCGACTTGCAACAACGAATGGAAGCTAAGAACCCCAACATCGAAATACGCTTGAACGGTCTGGTGTTGCTGAATAACGCTTTTTCAGAAGCGTCAAAAAACGACATGCGCACTTTAGTCCTTATTAGCTTTGTGTTGATGTTAGTAACACTAATGATACTGATAAAAAGCGTAAGTGGAACGATTGCCACATTTTTAGTGATTATTTTTTCGATTTTTATAGCACTGGGAGTCGGTTTGTTTATAGGATTTCCCATTACACCGCCTTCGGCCGCCACTCCGACCATCGTGTTAACCATTGCCATTGCCAACTCGGTTCACATACTGATAACATTTTTGCAGAATATGCGCTCGGGTATGGGTAAAAAAGACGCTATGGTGCAAAGTTTGCGCACCAATATGCAGCCCGTATTTTTGACCAGCGCAACCACCGCCATTGGTTTTCTTAGCATGAACTTTTCAGATGTCCCGCCGTTTAAACACTTAGGCAACATGGTGGCTTTCGGTGTTATAGCTTCGTTCTTTTTTTCGGTGTTCTTATTGCCGGCCTTTATGACAATACTGCCGATCAAAGTAAAATTTAAAAAAATTTCAAAGCGCCACGCCGTGATGACAAAATTTGGCGACTTTGTGGTGCGACGGCGCAAGTCTTTGATGTGGGGTATGTTAGGTTTCATGGTATTTTTG
>JASFLF010000080.1:0-9133 GCA_050118235.1 Gammaproteobacteria bacterium
TAAAGTTTAAAGTAAAGTTTAAAGTAAAGCATAAAGCATAAACTCCGCTCCGGAATGATCATTGAAATATCGCAATTCTAAATAATTTGGATATCTTTGATTCCATTTTTCACTATTCGGTATCGACTTAAGTTCCATTCAGGACTTAATGATTTAATCATTGATTTATTTTAATGCCTCATTGCCTGTTGATGTTTACAGTGGCATTCAAATACAGAGAAACATGTTGGTACGTCACCTGTTTAATCGCTGTAATACCAGGAGGAGTAGATATGAAATGCAATGTTGGTGGAATGGATATGGCCGCACGCCTGGTCGGTGGGGTCATTCTACTGGTTATAGGCTTTGCGGTACCAATGAGCACGGTGTGGCAGACAGTTGTATTTGTAGTGGCTGCTATCGCGCTTGTTACCGGAATCGTCCGCTATTGTCCGGCTAATGCCTTGTTGGGTTTCAGTAGCTGTGCAAAGCAAAGCCAGGAATCGCAGGGCAAGCCGCAACAACCCGGTCCAGGGGCGAAAGAGCCTCATGGCTTGGTGAAATAGCGGGTTAGTCCCGAAGTTGTCCGGGATTGGGATTACACAAATGTTCAGCGCTGATTTACTCTGGAACAGTAGGGCCACGGACGGCGTTTTTTGAATCACCTTGTAATGGTCACCGCTATTCAGACTGAAATTGCCGAAGGAACCACTGCCGTGCGTGATCGGCAATTTGCTCTAGAACTTTGGGGTTGTGAGAGTCGTGAGTGGTGCCCGAAATAATCTCCAGTTTATGCATAGCACCCAGCTTCTGTACCGCCTCCCGGTTCCATTGTAATTGCGCGCGGTCCTTATCACCGGCAATTAATAACGTTGGTGCTTTAACCCGCGGTAAGAGGTCGTTAATTTGGTCTGGTCGGGCATTGCTTAACACCAAAGCGGTGACTGCCTCTTTGAGTTCTACGGCGGTCGCCAGCGCGGCAGCTGCGCTGATATTGGTTCCAAATATACCCTGTGGAAATGCCCCCAGAGCGTCATCTTGCCGGATCCATTCTAAGGTACAGATAAGGCGCGATGCGATGAGTTCGATGTTGGCCTGAAAAACGCTTTGTTTCGATAGTGATCGTTCGCCGGGTGTCAGCAAATCAATCAACACTGAAGCAAGTCCCAGTTCGGTAAGGTGGTCAGCGACATACCGATTGAGCGGGCTGAAGCGACTGCTGGATACGCCATGGGCGAATGTCACGACTCCTTTAACCGGTTCAATTAATTGTATTGTTCCGGTCAAGGTAACGCCGTTAACCGATACGCTAATATCGCGGTATTTTTTTGGAGACTGGTTGTTCATGGATATGATCCTGTTTTATGGTCCGGCATAAAAGGTAGGTGATTTAACTCGGGATTTATTAATAAGTATAAAACTAATTGAATGATTATCTTACTTCAATGAAAAATGTCAATTAACATGGCAATTCCTCTGCTAATGAAAATTAACTCCCATGATATATAGCATTAAAGCCACCAATTGGTGGTATTACATTCATTGTCACGGTGAGCACTATTTTTCATCTTGCCTTTCATCCAGCATGGCGCTCAACGATAGGGCATTGTCGGGCGCATAGCCGGCCTGGTCGTTATCGAAATAGCAATAGGTACTCAGTCCTCGCTTTTGCCAGGCACTTATGACGCCGGCCCAACCGGATAATGTGCGCTTGGAATAACTTCCCTCATAGGGCCCGTTTGGACCATGCAGGCGGATGTAAACGAAGTCCGTCGTGATTTCTTTGGGCGACATATATCCATTCAATTCGTAAATACAAAATGCAGCTTGATATTGCGACAGAAGCTCCAGTACTTGTGGATTGATCCAGCTGCGATCGCGGAACTCAAAAGTATAACGGAAGTCGCGGCTCAATGACTGTAAAAACTCGCTAAAGCGCGCTTCGTTGAACTTCCATTTGGGGGGCAGCTGAAATAAAACCGGGCCAAGTCTATCGCCCAGTATGGTAATACGATTGAAAAACTCGCTGGTGCTTGCGCGCGGATCCTTGAGCTTTTTCATATGCGTAATATAACGACTGGCCTTTACTGAAAATACAAATCCTTTAGGTGCCAGTTCGTGCCAATGTTGCAAAGTCTTTTTCTCCGGCAAGTGATAAAACGTATTATTGATTTCCGTGCTGCGAAAGTGTTGCAGATAATATTCCAGCATTTGATCGTTGCGAGTAGCGTGCGGATAAAACGCACCCCGCCAATGATTGTATGACCAACCCGAAGTGCCGATAAATATTTTTGCTTTAGCGCGGCTCATGAAGTCAGAAAAACGGCGGTGTCACCAATGGTTTGTTTTCCATTAATATCTTCTTTTAATTATAGAACAACCCGAAAAGCTCCACTCCCGCCATTAACAAATTGTCATACTATGAAGATGCTCTACGCCCCCATATGTTTCGGCTCCACTCACAACAGGCTCCGCAAATAAAACGCAAATTCGCACATAACTAATCGATTCTCACCACTTTTTTTCAAAAAACAATTGATAAACTTCAATGCACCGCTTCCGACTCAATAAGATGATGAATACCGATTTGCTTATTGTTAGGGAGATTCCAATGCACAATGTCGCTATCAATGGCTTGGGCCGCATGGGCCGGGCAGTATTAAAAAACATTATTGGTATGCATGATATCAACTTGAGGGCGGTAAACGATTTAGCTCCCATTGGTAACTTGGCGTATTTGCTACGCTATGATTCCGTTTATGGGCGTTTCAAAGGAAAAATCGATGTGGCAGCGGATGAATTGCAAATTAATGAACATATGGTTCAGGTGTTGAATCAATCCAGTCCGGAACAATTGCCTTGGGAAGAACTGGGCGTGGAATTAGTGTTTGAGTGCACCGGTTTGTATCGACACTATAAAGACCTGGAAAAACATCTTCATGCGGGTGCAAAGCGTGTGGTGTTGTCCGCTCCGGCTAAAGATGCCGATGTACCTGCCGTGGTAGCCGGGGTCAATGAACTGGGCTCCAATGCACCCGCTATCGTGTCCACGGCAAGTTGCACAACAAACTGTGTTGCGCCGGTGGCGGAAATCATGTCGCGGCGCATCGGCGTTAAAAAAGCCATTATGACCACAATACACGCTTACACATCCAGTCAGGACATCGTCGATTCGCCCAGCTCGATGCAGGAGCGGGGCCGAGCTGGCGCGGTCAATTTGATACCCACCAGCACCGGTGCTGCAACGGCGACCATCGATGTGTTGCCGGATTATAAGGGGCGCTTTGCGGGAATGGCCATACGTGCACCGGTACCCGTAGGTTCTATTGCCGACATTACGTTTGTGACTGAAAAAAAGACCAGCATAGCAGAGGTCAACGACATTTTTAGAGAAGAAGCCGCGGGGGAACGCTACGCGGATGTGCTGGGCGTGATCGAAGAGCCTATCGTGTCTTCGGATATCATTATGGACTCGCATGCATCGACTGTGGACTTAAACCGCACTCAGGTGGTGGACGGCGATTTGGTGAAAATCATGAGTTGGTATGACAATGAATGGGGTTATGCCCATCAAATGGTAAAACAAGCGGTAGCTATATTAAAAAAATAGCTTATATTGCACAAAGTGAAACAACGGAAAGCACGGTGTCAAATTCCAGAAAGGAAGGAACTCACGGTTTTATCAACCGCCGTGGATTTATTCAGTTGTGTGCCGCATCTGCGGCAACGAGTTGGTTGCCGGCGTGTGAAGAATGGCGGTCTGTGGGCTATCGTCCGCGGATGCGCCTGAAAACTCCGTACATCACACCAAATGACGAATTTTATATGGTGGCAGTGGACCCCTCGTTCCGTCCCGCGGTAAATCCTCACAACGCAAACAAAGCTTGGTCCTTGGCGGTGCGAGGATTGGATGTAAGAGCGGCGGTTCGCTTTGCATATAGCGATTTGATTAACAATGCCTCGCGTCAAGTGCCGTATACCTTCGAGTGTATAGGTAACCCCGTAGGTGGGGAACTCATTGGTAACGCGCGCTGGCATGTAGTGCCACTAAAAGACATCATAAAAAAAGCGGCCAATGGAACCACTAATGTGAAAGCGGTTTTGTTTGAAGGCTTGGATGATTTTTATTCCAGCGTCAGCGTGGAGCGTGCCTTGGATGACTATGCCTTCGTGGCGGTTAAAATGAATAATCAACCATTGCCCGCTGCACACGGCTTTCCCGCAAGGGTTATTCTGCCTGATCTATACGGCATGAAACAACCTCGCTGGTTGCGAAGCATTACGTTGTTGGAGGACGCCGATACAACTTCGTATTGGGAAAAGCGCGGCTGGGCCGGTGAAGTTCCGGTGAAGACCACCTCCAGAATCGATCCTCGACCGCGCATTAATGTCAATGAAGATACCGAACTTACAGGAATCTCTTTCGCCGGTGAGCGCGGTATTCAAAAGGTGGAAGTGTCGCTGGATGGCGGGAATAACTGGCGCATGTGCAAACTCGTTAGCAAAAATCAGCCTCAGGTATGGTCATTGTGGCGATACCTTTGGCGCTCGCCATTACCGGGAAAGTATTCGGTTAAGGTCAGGGCTACCGACTCCAGTGGGGCGCTACAAATTGCTGAAGAAATCAGCCGGTTTCCAAACGGCGCCAGCGGATACGATGAGGAATTCATGGTGGTGAAATAGATTCAGAGGTTTCTTAGTTCGTGGGCCATGTCCTTATTGCGGTTCGTATTCCAGAACGACTATGGACTCGGCTTTGATGCGGAAATCGAGGGCCTGGTCAAAAAGTATATAAGAACCGAAGCCAAATTCAACAGGTTGCGGCGGTCCAACGACACGGTATGGGAATATTTAAAAACAGACGTTGAACAAGTCTGGCAGGATATCAAGACGCGTTGCGCAAGGCGCAGTCGCGCTTTACTAGCACTTTTACACTAGCGCATAGCAGGACTGTTTTTCTATCGATGTTGTACAAGCGTAGATGATAAGGGATTTTATGGGAGCCGGTCGTGCCGGATTCGTAGCACTGCAGGCGCAAGCCTTCAGAAACTACGTAGTATTACAGCTCCGACTTGGCGAGTCCGTCCAGATTTTCGGGTTCAGCGGCTGCGCGAAACTGAACCACAGTCGAAGTGTTGTTGGCGCTATCGATACGCATGCCGATGTCTTTGTCCGCTTCGGTGTTTTCATACAAATCAGCCACATTTTCCACCAGGAATGAAGTCTCGTCGATTCCTTCGCCCACTGTGATCATGATTTCCGCATCGCCTTGGGATTGGGCCTCGCGAATCTCTTGTAAAGGGAGATTTTGCGCCAACATTTTCGTGGGCATTGGTTCCTTGCCACCATTGGGCTTAGCGCCGGTCACCGCCACAGAAACCAACCAACCGTGATGTTCACGGGAGAATGCATCGCAAAATTGTTTCCATTTATCAGCCGATATTTTCCGAGTATTCATCGTTGTCTGCCTCAATAGAACGTATAGGTAGTTCGAGTCATCATTTACTCAGCGCGTCACTAAAGCCGTACGCGCCTTGGCGGCATACTGGTGATCTTTTATTCCAGGACAAAAGATGTATTTGCGTTGATGCAATAACCGGTAATGCGTCCGTTGTCGACGTTAGCTTCCATGTCTTTATATAAATCAACCTAATATTCCGCACGCTTTCTGTGGCTTGCGATACCGCAACTTGTGTGGCGTCTTCCCAACTGGTTTGGGACTCAGCCAGAACTTCGATGACTTTTAACATCGCCATAGTCTGATGCTTCTCAATAGTTGTGTAGACAATTGTTTACGCACCTTTTCAAGATTTATGTTCCGGTGAAATAGCGCTATTGTCATTGATGAATTTCAATAGCCAATCTCGTCAATAAATCGTTTTGGCACTTGTAATATTGCGGATTATCAATGCCGGAATTCATTAATTAAAAATAAAATGTTGTTTTATACGGATTAACAGCTTTGCGCAATGTACCAAAGCTGTCGGTGCGGGTCATGGTTTGAGAATTGAGGTCAGCGAAAACGATGTAGCGGATAGAGCTAGCACCCGTCCATAAACAAGGATATTTTTTCAAGATCAAGGCGCACCGGCTTCGAAAAGCGCAGTATATACGCAATATATGAGCATTTGAGACGGCGGCGCACCAAGAGTAGGCCCTTTAAGGGACGCAGAGATTGGAAAAATAGACCGTTTATGGATGGGCACTAACTATATGAGTAGATTATGGATACGGAACATTAATACCCAGGGGCCATTCGTTAGGCACCACCGGGCAAATCCCTGAAAAGGAACGTCACAATCTGCCGGAAAGCTATTTGCGAGACCGCATCGGCGTGATGCTGGGCGGCAGAGTTGCCGGGCGTTTGATTTTCGGTGAGGTAACCACCGGCGCACAAGAGGATTTAAAGCAGGCGACACGACTGGCGCGTCACATGGTGCCACATTGGGGCATGAGCGCAAAACTGGGGCCAGTGGCCTACCAGCGCAGCGAGGAACACGTATTCTTAGGTAAAGAGATGGAACAACAAAAAGATTATAGTGAAACCACCGGCCGGATCATTGATGAAGAAGTTATGGCGGTTGTCAAACAGACCGAGCAAGGTGTCACCCGGTTGCTGGAAACCCATCGCTCTCAGTTACAAGGACTTGCCGAAACCTTAATGCGACAAGAAGCAGAAGAGATTGCCGCCATTGTAAAACCCCTTCCGGCAGAGCAAAATAAAAACATGTCGAAAACGGGTGAATCTTTTTATTCGTGATCCAGTGTCGAGATGTTTAGGATATATCGTTTGACTGATTGTTTATTAAACAAGTTGGTTGTAATTCGTCACCCATCGTTATTCCAAAATCAATAATGAGGGATTGAAAAATTTTCCGCACGTATTTATTTATATGACTACCAGGCTCCAGCGTCGTTGGTTGTCTCGACGATGGGGGAATCACAACACGTTTTTAATAGGAGGTGCACTATGTGGGGTTTTAGATCGCGTTTTGGCGGCGATGTGTTCGATCAACTCGAGCGCATGCGACGTGAGATGGACCAGATGTTTGGCGATTGGGCCGTGGGACCTACCGCTATCCGTTCCGTGGGGGCGGGGACTTATCCACAAATCAACGTGGGCGCATCACTAGAGCGGGTGGACGTCTACGCGTTCGCGGCTGGCATGGATCCAAAGTCCCTGGACATCTCTATGCAACAAAATCTGTTGACCATAACGGGAGAGCGCAAGCTGGATGAACCGGAGAAAGCCGACTACTACCGAAAAGAGCGTTTTACCGGCAGCTTTCGCCGGGCCATCAGCTTGCCCGAAGACGTGGATCCGGACAAGGTGAATGCGACTTATCGGGACGGGGTGCTGCATCTCATCATTCAACGCCGCGAAACGGTCAAGCCGCGCAAAGTCGAGGTCAAGTAACCGCGGATTTACCCATTGACATCCACAGTCACCAACATGCATTGAAGGAGGTATGGTATGGAACAGAAAACAGAAATGAAGGCCGCGGAATCTCGTAATTTGCGGGCCCGCAGCGAGGAAGAGGCCAGTTTGATCCCGCCGGTGGATATTTGCGAAGACGCCGAGGGAATTACTTTGGTCGCTGATATGCCGGGTGTTTCCCGCGAACGGCTCAACATCCAAATCGACGGCGACAAATTATCCATTGACGGTGAGGCCTCTATCGATATGCCCGAAGGTATGGAAGCATTGTTCGCGGAGGTACGTGCCACCCATTTTCGCCGCAGCTTTACCCTCAGTCGGGAACTGGAAACCGACAAAATCAACGCCCAAATGAAAGACGGTGTGTTGACCCTGAAAATACCGAAACGGGCCGAACTTCAACCGCGCAAGATTGAAGTCAGCGCCGGCTGATCGACGGGACAGCGGCCGCGGTGCTGGTTAGCGCCGCGGCGCTGGCTTTTTGCCAAGAATTAGAATCGTTCTGTTCCTCCCGTGGCGCTCGGGTGTACCTTATCTCGCTATCACCTTAACTCCCAACAGCCGAGGCTGACGTACCTATGAACGCCGCTCCTGTCATTAAAACCCATTGGACCGGAGATCCCGCCGAACAGGAAGCACTGTTAGAAAAAGAATGGCTGGTAACGAATGGACTCGGTGGATACGCTTCCGGGACACTCGCCGGCGTACCCACGCGGCGTTACCACAGTGTAATTACAGCCTCATTGCCCGCACCCCAGGGGCGTTATGTCATGCTCAATCATTTAAGCGAGTGGCTGCGTTTTCCCGATGGGGGTACCGAGCGCATCGGGGGCGTGGAGTGGGCCGGGGGAGCGATGGAACTGCAAGGGACCGATGGCCTGCGAGAATTCCGTTTGGAATCCGGGGTACCAGTGTGGCGCTATGAGTTGCGGGGCCACGTGTTGGAAAAATGGATCCTGATGCCACATTTGCAGAACACGGTGCATGTGGGTTACCGGCTTTTATCAGGAACGGGTCCGCTGCGGATCGAGCTTCGCGTCGCCGTGCATTTTCGCGGTCATGGGGCCTCCTTGTGCGAAGGCTTGCCGGTAAATGGCTACGATTTTACCACGTCCGGGCAACGCTACGAGATTCACGCGCCTCCGCTGACGCCGCTGCGCCTGCACATCCGTGGAGTGAACTCGGCATTTACCCGCGAAACCAAACGTTTTACGGATGTGCGTTATCGCGTGGAGGAGCAGCTGGGATACGAGGCGCAGGGGGATCTTTGGAGTCCCGGTTATTTTCGCACCGATTTGTCTTTGGATGGTGACGTGGTGCTGATGGCGTCGTTGGAAAATTGGGAGACGATTCTGGCATTGGATCCCACTGATGTGTATCGCACCGAGTTGCAACGGCGCCATCGCCTGATCTCGGTCGCACATGCCGCCGTACGCCATGGCGGGGCGGAGCATCTGGTATTGGCGGCCGACCAATTCATTGTGACACCGGCCGAACGGCTGGCTGAAATGATCCGTACCCGCACGGCCGGGGATGAATTGCGCACTGTCATCGCGGGCTATCACTGGTTCACCGATTGGGGTCGGGATACCATGATCAGCCTGGAAGGGCTTACCTTGCTGACCGGCCGTTATCTCGAGGCGGGGCATATCCTACGTACTTTTTCCCGTCACATGAAGGATGGCCTCATACCCAATCTGTTTCCGGAAGGCGAGG
>JASFLF010000081.1:0-9060 GCA_050118235.1 Gammaproteobacteria bacterium
GGATATGCGGATTTCCCACCACTGAAATATCATCGGTATTATTAATAATCCGACACACGCTTGCGCTTTGGCTGGCGTGGGTGGACAAGGCAAGTTGGACGGAATCCAATAATGAATCGATGCTAAAAGCTTCTTCTCCCGTATAACCGCTGCGGGAAAATAACAACATGTCGTTGACCAGGTTTTCCAACTGGCGCATGTTAGCCAATAGTTTTTCTATGATGTCGGTACGTTTGCTTTCAGGCAGGCGGTTGTTCTTCACTTGTGAGACGCCCAAAATGGCCGCCGACAATGGCGTGCGGATTTGATGAGCGAGACTCGCGGCCATCTCGCCTAAGTCGGCGAGGCGTTTTTGCTGACTTAATCGTTCTTGCAGACTGCGTGTTTCGGTGACATCGGTCAGTAGTAGCACTTGGCCCGGTTGATCGCCTAAAGGGCAAGTGGACACGCTAACCCGCCGGCCATCGCGCAAAGAGACTTCATAGCCGTCATCGTGTTGGGGTGCGAAACAACGCTTGACCACATTGATCCACAACTGTCCGCGCAGTGGTTCGCCCAGCAAGGCTTCGGATGCCAAATTACATTCCTGTACCCGGCCGGTGGTATCAAGTACAACTACACCGGCCGGTAAAACTTTTAGCACACTGGATAAAAGTCTTAACCGGTCCTTGTTTTCAAGCTGGGAGTGCGCGTTGTCTTGTTGCGATTGCAAGACCTGAGTTTGCAATTCGACCACGCGATCTTCAAGACTGTGGTAGGTAGTCTCTAAAGAATGGCTGAGCTCATTTAAGGTTTGGAAAGACTCTTCTAATCCTTTCAGTCGACTAGAAGTAACAACACCCATACAGCTTATGCTCCTTTTTATTAGCCCAAAATATTTGCCCGATTTTCTTGCGATGGCGCCTTGTACCATTGAACAAGAATCGAGCAATATTGAGCAATAACTGTGCCTAGGGTATTGTTTGTTTTAATTCATGCAGTTATACATGATTCGCGGTTTGCTTTTTAGCGAACGTCAAACTTCTGACATAGACTCCGAGCGTTGCAAACCGTATTTACGCAGCTTTTCCACCAAAGTGGTACGGCGCATGTTTAAGCGCTTGGCGGCATGCGCAACCACGCCTCCGGATTCGTCCAGGGCTTGTTTTATCAAGGAACACTCCAGGTTGCTGATGTGTTCTTTTAAATCGATGCCTTCACGAGGCAGTCGCGTCGATACTATGGGCTCCATGGGCGCCAAGTGGGGATCGAATTGCGCGGTTTGCTTCTCCTCTTGATGAATAGCACCGGCCGGGCGGAATTTTTCCGGCAAGTCTTGCACGTCCACCACACCATAAGGATGCATTATGACCATGCGCTCAATAAGATTGGAGAGTTCGCGCACATTGCCCGGCCATTTATATTGACACAGCGCCATGACCGCCGACGGGGTAAAACGCACCGATCCCCTGTTTTCATGTTCCAAGCGGGCGATCAATTCATTGATCAGCAATGGAATATCATCCATGCGCGCGCGCAGCGGCGGCATTTCGATGGGGAACACTTGGAGACGATAATATAAGTCTTCGCGGAATTTACCTTCTTTTATCATCTCTTCCAAATTCCGATGGGTCGCCGCCACAATGCGTACATCGGCATTAATCAATTTGGTACCGCCCACCCGCTCAAAGGTGCGCTCTTGCAACACCCGCAACAACTTGACCTGCATGGACATGGGCATGTCCCCGATTTCATCCAGGAACAAGGTGCCGCCTTCCGCCATTTCAAACCGACCCTGGCGGGCGCTGATGGCACCCGTAAACGCCCCTTTTTCATGACCGAATAATTCACTTTCCAACAGTTCGCCGGGAATGGCTCCGCAATTTATGGGCACAAACGGTTTGCTTCTTCGGGAGGAATGGTAATGAAGGTTGCGCGCCACCACTTCTTTACCGGTACCGGATTCGCCCAATATCAACACCGTAGCATCGGATTTCGCCACTTGTTCGATGAGGCTTCTTACTTGGCGGATGGCACGGCTATTACCGACCATGCTTCGGAATAAATCGATATTAAAACTGCCGGCTTTCTTTTTCTTGCTGGTGCGAAATAAACCGGCCCGGTGCAATACATCGGTTAATTCCGAATAGGACAACGGAATGTTGACAATGCTAAAGGCGCGTTTTAATAACTCGCTATCCAACTGACTACTGGCCTCTCGAGACATCAGCAATAAAATCGGTATTTCTCGAGCGTTCTCGTTGAAATAATCGAATATTTGCTGCAGTATTTCTTGAGAGTCATAATGACCGATCAGCACGGCATCCAGGTTATCGGCATCGACGTGTTGTTGATAATCGTCTGTGGTCGCATGGGTTATTTGATCATAACCAATGAATTCAAATATAGCCGAAAGTTGCAAGCGCTGTTGCTCATCGTTTTCAATTAGCAGCAGTGGCATAGACTCAGGCATTCTAGGTACTCCCCTCTTTTGATTGATGACTTGGATTGATGAATTTGAAAAAAATATGGAAACTCTTATAAGTAAATACCAAGATTTCAATATGTCAAAATATTGTCGCAAAAATATTTGCGTCGCTAAGTAGTGGAAATATCAATAGCTTTGTTTTAATTAAAGTTTTTATCAGCTGTCTACCTGTTTTTATTTTTAAAAAAATATTTGTATCCACAGCAAGTGGCTGTGTTTATATTGCAATAAAGAATAAACAACTCACTATTCGTTATTTAAAAACTAGTGGCCGATCTGTTTTCCGGCTTAAGGCCACTTGCCGGCGATGCAGCTGGAATACATACTTATCCAGCCATTGTTGGTTTTGTTCGCTTAAATCCGCAAACCGCACCAATACCTCGTCACCCTCAGCTTGAGGCTTGATTTGAATGACTTTTGCCAAGGTGATGAAAGCTTGAGGATAGCGGGATTCCAAAAACATTTCCAAGTACAGGTTATCATTTTCACGCAAATCCTTAGCGTCATCACAGGGAAATTGCAGTCCTAAGGAGCTTAAACAGACGGTTTTTGGCGATGGTACGGCTTGTTGCTGTAGCATCATTTGACCTATCCACACCATTAATAGATTCAATTTAGCATCGAGCTTTTTAATTTCTTTCATGGAATCCTTATCCATGGCTGATTCGACATCTCCCGCATCTTCTCCGCTGACTAAGACTTCCATGAGTTTTATGTTGTCGTTGTGGATACGAAAATATTCCGCGTCGCTTAAGGGTTGACTCAGTTTTCGCCATCGCAGTGATAATTGCGGGCAACAAACCAAATGGTCTCGGAGAGGATCCTCATATTCTTGTTGAGTGCTTTCTTGCATTGTTAGCGGTTCAAAAAATATTTTCACCACGAAGCGCACGAAGATCGCGAAGGAATTATGATGGCTATTCTTCGCAGGCTTCACGTATATGGCATACCTGTTCGATAGCTAAAGTATAGTAAACAAATAAAATTTTGTTGGGGCTATGAAAAACAATTCATCACTCAGCGCACTAAAGAAGGTAGGGATTTTTTCTCCGTGTTCTTCGTGCGCTGCGTGGTAAATAATGTATGTGAGGTGTTATCCGGAGTGGGTTTTGTACGCTGAAACCGCTTTTTTATGATTTTGGAAATCCACTAATTTGCCACCGATTTCTCCACGGTGGCGTTTGCCCATGAAAATAATCTGTTGGTCCATATCTAAAATCCGATGTATGCCTTCACGAATCACTTCCGCATCTTCAACGGCCACGGGACTGGAAAAAAAAGTCTTGATGAGGTTTTGGCGTTTGTTTTCCAATATCGCCAAGTTCTCCCATTGCAGCTCTTGGGCAAGCTGGCGCATTTTTGCGCTTATTTTTAGTATGGAAACCCAATGTTGTTCACGTTCCTTGTTCACGATGTTAACTCCTGTAAATTAGATGTTGATCTGGCTGTCATCCTGCAGCCGCTTGCTCCTTATTACCTTGCAATTGTTGCTGGTGCGCGTCGCGCGCGTCCTGCGGTATAGCGTCCCATGCCTGTTTGATCGGCAATAGCAAATTAGCCACCTCATCCAACATGGCAATATCGTTTGTGACATTAGCTTCTGTCAGACGGCGAGTCATGTAGTCGTACAAACTTTCCAAGTTTTGGGATATGTCACCACCGGCTTGCATGTCCAGACTCGCCCGTAACACATCGATAATGGAAATGGCCAAACCAATGTTCTCGCCTTTGAGCTGAATCTTTTTATTCGACATGAACCCTTTTGCTTTGGCGATTTTTTCCAATGCCGCATCCAACAACATTTGAATCAATCGATGCGGACTGGCATCGTTGACACCGGTTTGTACCGCTACCTGGTTGTACGCTTTAATACCGCTATTCATAATTGCTCCTTATCTATGACTGTCTATTTGTATACGTGAGTTTTTCCATTAACCCAGTTTTGCGCCAGGCAAGTTGGAGAGTTGTTGCGCGAGATAATTTCCCGTGGCGTTTAAGTTGGACATTAGTGAATCCAATGCAGCAAATTGTGAGCGCAGCCGTTGCTCCACCTGTTCCAGTCGATATTCAATACTGATTTTGCGATCCTCAATGTCGCCGACCTGCGAATCTAAACTGTCCGTGCGGGTGGCAATTAGTCCGTCCGGATCCAACAAAGAATCCGCCGCGCTTTCCAAACGAAAAATAAATCCTTGATCATCGTTTGCCAGCAGTTGCGCTACCCCTTCATAGTCGGAGGCTAATTTGGACTCCAACTCGCTGCTATCCAAAGACAAATCACCATTTTTGGTTGTTTTGATGCCAATCTCGGATAATGCTTTTAAAGAAGTCGTCAACCCGGTTGGTGTGGTATTAAACACCGCACGAAATTGTGATTCAACGCTTAGCATGGAGTTGTCCCCTTGCAAACCGCCCTGGCGCAGATTTCTTAAAGTGCTGTTCATTTCGTTATAAGCGTCGATGAACCCTTGCACGGATTCTTTTACCGATTCGGTGTCATACGCCACATCCAAGGTTTGTGCGTTGTCACTCTTTGCTTTTAATGTAATAGTCACACCTTCGACGGCATCATCGATCACATTCGTGGAGCGTTCAATCAGAAATCCATCGATGGAAAACTTGGCGTTTTGCGCAGCATCTTTGGTTGTCATGGCCAACGTCGAAGCCACATTGCCGCTGTTGTCCGTCAAGGTGATAGCGTTATCGGCACCGGTATTATCAGCCGTTAAAATCAAGCGGCTTTCGGTGTCACTAACTTTAATGATACTGGCGGTCACTAAATTATCGTTGCCTGCTGCATTATTAATGGCATCGCGTATGCCTTGCAATGTGTCGTTGGAACCGTCGACATCAATAGTAAAGGAATTACCGCCCACGTCGATTTGCATCGTACCCGCGGCGCCGGTGCTGGTAGTGGCATCGGCGAAATTCGTGGAATTCATTTTATGCGCTTGTGCTAACTGGTGGTTCGCATCGGAATTTAAAAATTCAATGGAATAAGACGCCGCAACGGCGTCCGAACCGGCGGTAGCGCTAAATACGTCTTCATTGGAAGACGTGGCGGAAAAAACTTGAAATGCGGAAAGACTCTTCAGCGAACTCATTGAATCCTGAAACGTGGAAACGGCGCTCTTTAATTGCCCGAAAGCACTGATCTTGGACGCAATTTCACTTTTTCGTTGTGAAAGCACATCCAAGGGGCGGCGCTCCACGGCCAGCAAACCGCTGACAATGGATTCAATATCAAGGCCTGAACCCAGACCTGTTGCTGTTATCGCCATAAATATTTACTCAACATTGGTTGTACTTACTGTACCTATTGTACTTGCTACCTTTACCACGTTCGACAAATGGGGCAAAATCTACGCCAAGTCAAACTTCCACTTTTAGCAGATTGCCCTTTTCATCATTTTGTTCGGTAACCCGCCTAGCCACTTCCAAAATTTCTTCCGCCGGTATCTGCCGGATGAGGTCTTTGGTTTCATGATCAATCACTTTAACCACAGCGCGTCCCGTTAATTCGTCCACGCTGAAATTCAATTCTCTGCGGGTTTTCTGTACGAAGTCGTTGAGATTCTGCACAGCTTCAAGAACCTCTTTTGAAGTTAGTGGATAATCTTGATCTTTGTTCGCTTTGGAGGTGTCAACATGTTTGGCAGTAGCGGGCATAGCACTGCCATGGTTCGGCAATTGTTTGCCCGCTTTTGACGTATTAGTGGTATCCGTATCACTTAACGCCGTAACTTTTACCACTTTAGTCTTTCCATTACTCGCTCCCTGCGTAGGTGGTTGAATAGCTGGCAAAGCCTGTACTACTAACTCAGACGACATAGTGCTCACCTTTTTTCTGATCTAGCGAATGTTCTCACTAGATCATTACCTCTACGACAGATTAAGTATCTATGTTAGTTAATCGGGTAACTAACTATTTTTATTGCAGTAGCGACAATACGTTTTGCGGTATTGAATTGGCTTGCGCCAACATCGCAGTACCCGCTTGTTGCAATATCTGCGCTCTAGTCAAACTCGCAGTCTCCGCGGCAAAATCAGCATCCACTATTCTAGAGCGCGATGCTGTTAAATTCTCTGCCACGTTTTGTCCGTTTCGAATTACCGCTTCGAAACGGTTTTGTATCGCTCCCAGTTCCGCACGAATACTGTTAATTACATCCAAGTATCCATCTACTCCAGTGAGCAACGCACACGCTCCTGAAATTGTGGACACGGTACCTACACTTACGACGGATCCATATCCAGTGCCAGCACTTGTAATATTAGTCGTTGTTACCGAAACAGTATCACCTGCGTTAGGACCGATTTGAAAAACATATGATGTCGCTCCTGAGCCAATGATTGCGGCACCGTTAAACTTGGTCCCTGAAATCCGTGTAACTTCCGCTTGCAGTTGTGCGACTTCCTGATTTAACGATGCCCGGTCCAGCGGGCTGTTCGTCGCATTGATAGACTGAACTGCAATCTCCCGGATACGTTGTAAAGCGTTGGTTACCTCCTGTAGAGCGCCTTCACCAGTTTGGGCCAATGAAATGGCATCATTGGCGTTACGGATCGCTTGATTGTAACCTCTTATCTGTGTCGTAAAACGTTCAGATATGGCCAAACCCGCTGCATCATCCTGTGCACTGTTTACCCTCAACCCTGAGGACAGTCGCGCTAAAGCCGTTTGTAAATCTCCTTGTGAACGATTTAATGCCCGTTGTGTGTTTAACGCAGCAATATTGGTATTAATCACCTGTGCCATAGTCCTTGCTCCTTTGCTTATACTTCCTAATATTCCCTACTATTTCTTGTATCGGCAGGATCAAGAGAATATTTAATGTATTTTAGCGGAGTGTGACTGGCCGATTTTCCGGGTCAGTCACACTCCGCTGTGTCCTTGTTCTTCAATTCCTTTTTGTCGTATTAGTGATTAAAACCTCCCTGTAATGAATTCCATTGTCCTAGTTTACCTGGTTAACCTAATAGAGCTAATACGTTTTGCGGCAACGAGTTGGCTTGCGACAACATGGCCACACCGGCTTGCTGCAGTATTTGCGAACGGGTTAGATTCGCGGTTTCGGCCGCAAAATCAGCGTCTTGAATGCGCGAACGCGACGCCGACAAGTTTTCCACAACGTTTTGACCATTCCGAATTACTGACTCGAATCGATTTTGCACCGCACCGAGTTCCGCCCTAAAACCATTCACTTTGTCTAAGTAACCATCAACAGCACTGAGGAGTTTAGATGCACCACTGGTGGCGGAAACTGTTCCGTTGGTCACAACCGATGCATATCCGCTTGCAGTAGTAATATTGGTCGTGCTGACTTTAATGGTATCCCCAGCATTGGCACCGACTTGGAAGTTAAAACTGGTAGCTCCCGAGCCAATGATTTTGGTTCCGTTAAATTCCGTGCCGGCTATACGGGTGATTTCCGCTTGCAACTGCGACACTTCTTCTTGTAAAGACAAGCGGTCATCATCACTGTTGGTAGCGTTTACTGATTGAACCGCGATTTCACGAATGCGTTGCAGTGCAGAAGTTACCTCTTGCAACGCGCCTTCACCGGTTTGCGCCAATGAGATTGCATCGTTCGCGTTTCGAACCCCTTGATTAAGCCCGCGGATTTGCGTGGTAAACCGCTCAGCGATAGCAAGACCAGCAGCGTCGTCTTTGGCGCTGTTTATCCGTAATCCGGAAGAAAGTCTTTGCAGTGAGGTTTGTAGAGAACTTTGTGAACGGTTTAGAGCTCGTTGAGTATTCAACGAAGAAATATTGGTATTGATAAATTGAGCCATTATATATCTCCTCTGTAACTCAGTGACACCTTCCATAGGCCACAGAGAGAGAGTTGTCCAAGCGGATATACCTGAAAGTCCATCATGGATTCTTACGTATTCACCGCCACCTGCCCAATGTATCGTCTTAGCAATTTAATTCTTTAATGCGAAAGTGCATATTTCTTTTGATCTGATGGCGCCATATTAGTCTGAGACTACGTTTATATTCAATATACAACTCTTTGAATTTAAGGGAAGAAATATCACCTCGGCAAGAATCTTGCATTTATCCAGAAACACCACATCGGCCGACCGTCAGAGGCACACATTGGACTATCAACTTATTACAGAACAGCTTACCAACGAACAATTCATTACAAATCAGTTCGGTGATCGCTTTCTATATTCAGTAAATCGCCACTGTTTCGATAGGGTCGGCTCGGATGCAGTTTACCGCTCCCGCTGGGGAGAATCCTTGTTTAATGAGGACACTCTATATATTATCGCGGGCTGTGATTCCGGTGTGCTTGTTAACTACATACAAAAAAAAGGCCTACCCAAGGGTAGCCGTTATTTGTTTGTGGAACTTGCACCGCTTATTGAAATTTTGGAACCGTTAATAGACCAGAGCGCTTCCGACAATAGAATTCTCATTTGTACCCCCAACAATTGGCTTGAAATCGCGCGAAACCATTCGTTTGCTGAATACGCTTATTTGGACTCCATTGAAATCATCCGCTCCCTGGCGGTAGAGGACGCCAATCTGTCTGAGTACCGGACTTTGTGGCGAGAATTGGATCAATGCACGCAACAGA
>JASFLF010000082.1:0-9025 GCA_050118235.1 Gammaproteobacteria bacterium
GTGAAGCGCGCGTGCCGGTCATCAAACACTTACACGGCATTTGTCACGTCTATATCGACGCCAGCGCCGACCGGCAAAAAGCGATTGATATTGCATTCAATGCCAAGACCCATCGTTACGGGGTATGCAATGCAATGGAGACTTTGTTGATTGACCAAGGCATTGCTCATAAAGTATTGCCGGCTTTGGCGGAACAATACCAGCAAGAGGGCGTGGAACTGCGGGGCTGCGAAGCCACGCGTAAAATAATCAACGCCAAAGCGGCCAGTGAAGAAGACTGGGATACCGAATACCTTGCACCGATTCTGGCGATTAAAATTGTCAACGGCATTGATGAAGCCATAGAGCATTTGCACCAACACAGCTCCGGTCACACCGATGCCATTGTCACAGAAGATTATTCCCTGGCGAGGCGGTTTCTCGCGGAAGTGGATTCCAGTTCGGTGATGGTCAATGCCTCCACCCGGTTTGCCGACGGATTCGAATACGGCTTGGGTGCCGAAATCGGCATTAGCACGGATAAAATCCATGTCCGCGGTCCGGTGGGACTGGAAGGGCTGACATCACAAAAATACATTGTGTTGGGCGAGGGCCACATCCGTCAATGAGAAATTCGCCAATGAGGACGCGTTACGATTAAATCTACCGTTATTAGCGTAAACCACAGGAGTCGCGCTTCATGATACTGTTTATCGGCACCAGGCGCGGCGTGGTTCGTGGCCACGGCAATCTGCCAGTGTGTCGTCTATGATCGGCGTATTCGGCGGCACGTTTAACCCCATACACTTCGGTCATTTGCGGCCCGCTCTGGAAATCACCGAAGCGTTGCAATTACGCGAGTTGCGCTTAATCCCCAGTGCGTTACCGCCGCACCGGGAAGAGCCCGAAGTGGACGCTCAACTGCGCTTGCGTATGGTCGAAGCGGCGGCGGCCAGTGAACCCCGCTTCGTGGTAGACGACCGGGAATTGCGTCGCGATGGTCCCAGTTATACCGTGGATACGCTAACTTCACTGCGCCATGAAGTCGGGGACGACGCGCTGGGCTTAATCGTCGGTATGGATGCGTTTTTGGGATTGCATACCTGGCACCAATGGGAACGCTTGATCGATTTGGCTCACTTAATTGTCATGCAACGGCCGGGTGTTTATTCCAAGGAGCAATATCGTGAGAAAATGCATCCCAAAGTACGGGCACTAGTGGATAGTTGCTCGGTGCCTCAATGGCGTCAACTGCACAAGACCCGTTGCGGCAATCTTTGGTTTCAAGCAGTCACCCAATTGGACATTTCCGCCACAAAAATCCGCGACACCATTAATACCGGTCACAGTGCTCGTTTCTTAACGCCGGACAGTGTGGTGCACATAATAGAAAATCATCAGTTATATCGATAAACAGGAGAATAATGGACACAGAAACATTAACCCAGCTAGTAGTAGACGCCCTGGATGACATGAAAGCCGTGGATGTGCAGGTGATCGATGTGCGCGGCAAAACCAGTGTGACCGATGTGATGATCATATCCAGCGGTACGTCGGCGCGGCACGTGAAATCCCAGGCGGAGAAAGTGATCGAAAAAGCCAAGGAGAACGGTGTGCGTCCCATTGGCGTCGAGGGCGAGCGTGAAGCCGAATGGGTGTTGGTGGATTTAGGCGACGTGGTGTTGCATGTGATGCAACCCCAGATCCGCGATTTCTACCACTTGGAAAAGTTATGGACCACGAACGAAGTCGCCGATAACCTTTCTGATAGCGAACACGGCGCTTTATAAGCTGTTCTCTGATGCGCATACACCTGATTGCGGTCGGCAACCGTTTAGATGCTTGGGTATATCAAGGGTATGAAGAGTTCGCCAAACGGCTTTCCCAAGATTGTACGTTGCAGTTGATCGAAATTCCCGCCATTAAAAGGGGGAAAAACGCCGATATCGAACGAATCACCCGCGAAGAAAGTCAAAAAATGCTCGCCGCCATTCCTAAAGGTGCGCGGGTGATTGTGCTGGATATACACGGTCGTCAACGCAGTACCGAAGAACTGGCCGGCAAACTGGCCGATTGGTTGCAAGGGGGACAAGATGTCGCATTATTGGTGGGTGGCCCGGAAGGTTTGTCGGCGGACTGCCTGGCGCGCGCGGATGAAACTTGGTCTTTGTCCAAGTTGACCTTGCCCCACCCTTTGGTGCGCATCGTTGTGGCGGAGCAAATCTACCGCGCCTGGAGCGTGTTAAACAACCACCCTTACCATCGCTGACTCCGATACTGGTTGACAGCTTTATAATCAACGCAGAACCTGTTGGGAATCAATGGATTTACTGCTTGTCCAACCCACATGTTGTTAAAATAACAAAGTATTTAGCGATTTAACCATGACGTCTCTCACCCCGGCAATGATTCCACAAGTGTATTTAGCGTCCAGTTCTCCTCGCCGGCAGGAGCTGCTGGCACAATTTGGCCTGCAATTCGAGGTGCTTCATCCTAATGTGGATGAAACTGCAATAGTGGGCGAAGCTGCCGGGCAATATGTGATCCGCCTGGCGCTGGAAAAGGCCCGGGCGGGGTGGCAACTGCTGTCAACGCAGACGAATGACCGCAGTCTGGTTATTGGGGCTGATACTTGCATTGTTTTCGCCGATGAGCTGATTGGCAAACCCAATGATAAGCTGCATTATGAACACATTATGAAGCGGTTGTCCGGTGCCACGCACCAGGTATATTCAGCCGTGGCCATGGCCGGTTATGATCCGTGCTCCGGCGCTGATCCAGAGGTTAAATACCGGATTAGCCGCAGTGGTGTGGAATTTCGAGAAATTTCGGCGCAGGAGCGCGATGCGCACTGGCAATCCGGTGAACCCGCCGGCAAAGCGGGAGGCTATGCCATCCAGGGATTGGCGGCGGCGTTTGTAAAAAATATCAATGGCAGTTATTCGGGTATAGTGGGGCTACCCTTGTTTGAGACGGCGGAATTGCTCAAGGAATTTGGCATCAATATTTTGCCTCGCCTCCAAACCAGATAACGAACCACTAACAATGAACCACTAACCACTAACAACCAATAATGAGTGAAGAAATTCTGATTAATGTCACACCCCGTGAGACCCGCATCGCCATGGTGGAAAATGGTGTGCTCACGGAAGTATTTGTTGAACGGGCCAGCCGTCTGGGATTAGTGGGCAATATTTACAAAGGCAAAGTATCGCGGGTCTTGCCGGGCATGCAAGCGGCGTTTGTTGACATAGGCTTACAACGCACGGCGTTTTTACACGCTTCAGACATCCATACCGTGGACAACGGTACCGAACTGGGCGGCAAACAAACCGAAGACATCACAAAGTTAGTCCATCAAGGTCAGACCTTGCTGGTGCAAGTCATAAAAGATCCATTAGGCACCAAAGGCGCCCGCTTGAGTACGCAATTGTCCATAGCGGCACGATTTTTGGTTTTTATGCCCAGTACCGACCACGTCGGAATTTCGCAAAAAATCGAAAACGATGCAGAGCGGCAACGCTTAAAAGATCTGGTGGCGCAGCTGGCCAGCGGTTTTGAGCCGGCCGGTTATATTATCCGCACCGTTGCCGAAGGCGTGGGCGATCATGAATTAGAGGCGGACCTGAGATTTTTACACAAACTGTGGCGTGAAATTCAGGAGCGCTCCCAAAGCGAAGCGGAAGGTACATTGATTTATGAAGATTTACGTTTGCTGATGCGCACCATGCGCGATCAAGTGGGCAGCGGCTTGGACGTGGAAAAGATCCGCATCGATTCGCGCACCAATTACGACAAAGTTTTGAAGTTCGCTAACAAATTCATCCCGGAATTGGTGGATAAAATCGAATATTACCCCGGAGAACGGCCCATTTTCGATTTGTACAATGTGGAAGATGAAATTCAACGAGCCTTGGAACGCAAAGTGGAACTCAAATCCGGCGGTTATCTGATTATCGATCAAACCGAAGCCATGACCACCATCGATGTCAACACCGGCGGATTCGTTGGTCATCGTAACTTGGAAGAAACCATATTCAAAACCAACCTTGAAGCGACCCAAGCGATTGTGCATCAACTCAGGCTGCGCAACCTTGGCGGTATCATTATTATCGATTTTATCGACATGCTTGATCCCGATCACAAACAGCAAGTGTTAAAAGCATTAGAAAGAGCCATAGAACAAGACAGTTCCAAGTGTTATATCAGCCAGGTGTCCGAACTGGGATTGGTGGAAATGACACGCAAGCGCACCCGGGAAAGTCTGGAGCATGTATTGTGCGAGCCTTGTCCCACATGTTCGGGTCGTGGGTCGCTAAAGACGGCGGAAACCGTGTGCTATGAGATATTCCGCGAATTAATCCGCGAATCCCGGCAATACAACGTCAGTCAATTTCTGGTATTGGCGTCGCAAGAAGTAGTGGATTTATTGGTGGATGAAGAATCCACCACTGTGGCGGAACTGGAGGAATTTATTCAAACCCCGATAAAGTTTCAAGTGGAAAGCATGTATACCCAAGAGCAATTTGACGTGGTGTTAGTGTAAGACATTTTGTGTAAGAAAGGGTACCAAGGCGTTTGCAACACCAGGACAGAATCAACGAGATAAGCATTGGAAATTCGTAAGTATTTAATCGGGATAACAACTGGTCCGGCGATCCGTTTCCCTCAAGCGGATTGTTCGTAGTCCATGAAATTATTACTGTTTCTATTTCATCTTGTCTGGAAAACCCTGTGGTATAGCTTCGCTGGCGTGGTGGTAATGGCCGCAGTGTTGTTTAGTATCACCAGAATGCTGTTGCCGACCTTGGGCGAGTACAGTGTCACCGTAGAAGACTATTTTTCCCAGTTTGTGAATCAACCCATCCGAATCCAGTCTTTGGATGCCGAATGGCGCGGTTGGGGGCCTTCCCTGGTATTAAACAATGTGTGGTTGCTGGATTCGCAAGGTAAAAACACTATTGTTCGCGTATCCAAGGCGCATTTAGGTCTGGGGCTGTGGAAGACGATCAAGAGCGGTCAATTGGGGTTTACCTCCGCGGATTTGCAAGGTGTGGATTTGTCCATCACTCGTATGCCCGATGGACAAGTCACTCTCACAGGTTTTGAGATATTAAACGCCACCGATTCACCCGTAGTGGATAGTACGTTTTTGGAATGGCTGTTAAAGCAAGGGCACATCGGCGTTCAATTCCGCAATCTGTTGTACGAGGACCGCATGGTCGGTGGACGCAAACATCATTTTTCCAATGTCGCATTGTCGTTAATGAACCAAGGGGACCGGCATCTCATCGAAGGCTGGATCGGCATTCCCCAGCAACCGGACCAGAAAATGACAATATTCGTCGATGCGCAAGGTGATTTGTTGCAGTCCGATCAATGGTCCGGCCGGCTGTATGTGCGCGGTAATGAAATCAATATTATCAACTTAATCAGTTCGTTGACTCCGGCGGCGCGAAAATTTACTGTAGGTACGTCCAATTTCGAAATCTGGTCCACTTGGCGCAAAGCCAAATTGGAAAAAATGCAAGGCAAGTTTGATTTCCGGGATGTGGCGATTAAAAGCCAGCCGGGAAGTGTCGCGCAGAACAACCCTGTACAGAAAACTCCACAAAACGATGCTGCACAAAGCAGCGCAGCTCAAAGCGCCACAGCCAAGAACAACGTAACCCAGACCAGCCCGGTAGAGGACATCGCAGCGCAGGACAACATCGTGCAATACCAGCAATTGGCGGGGCGCTTTACTTGGAAGCAACAAGCGGCGGGCTGGCAGTTGCGAGCGGATCAGGTGTTTATTAATAACCAGAACAGGCAATGGCCTGATTCACAGTTTGATATCGAGTATCAATCCGCCAATAGTAGGGACTCTACTACAAACAAAGGGTTTCAAATTAACGCGAAGGGAAATTTTTTACGCACCCAAGACCTCACGCCATTGCTGGTGTTGTTCGACATCCAAGACAATGAGCTGCTCGATGGGCTGGAAGGCACAAAAGCCGGTGTGGATGTGCATGATTTTCGCGTGCAATATGCCGCAGCGCCTCAATCCCGTTTTGAGTTCTCTGCGGACATTGAGAATCTGCATGGGGTGGCGTATAAAAACTTTCCCGGCATGAAAAATGTGAGCGGTCGTATACACATGGATGAAAAATCAGGGCATTTCATGTTGAATAGCACCAATGCCATAGTCGACCTGCCTCGGCTAATGCGCCAAAAGATGGTATTGAATGAATTGCAGGGGGATCTCGGCTGGCAAATGGACGACAGGGCGTGGTTTGTGACCGGGCGAAACCTACGTTTGCGCGATGCGAAATTTACGTTGGAGGCCTTGCTGGACATGGAAATCCCCCGGCGTAAAGTGCCATCGGCGGTAAAACAAGGCCCTTATGTAAACCTTATCGCGCAATTCGCCAATGGCGACAGCAGTAAAGCCAGGCAAAAATTGCCGGTGAAAATCATGGGCCCTCATCTGGTGCAGTGGCTGGACCGCGCAATCGTCGATGGCTATGTACCGTCGGGAAACCTCGTATTTCATGGGGATGTGAAAGATTTTCCTTTCCGTCAGGGAGATGGCGTATTCAAAGTGAAATTCGATGTGCAGCGTGCGGTTCTGGATTACGGCAAAGACTGGCCGGCATTAGAAGACCTGGACGCCGCGGTAGAGTTCAACGGGCCCAGCTTAACCATCACATCCAATAAAGGCAGGATCCTGCAATCCAGCATCAGCAATACCGTGGTACAAATATCGGACCTGAACAGTAAGCCGCTATTGATCAATATAAAAGGCGATGTGAATGGTGCAACCCAGGATAAAGCCAATTACATATTGTTAAGCCCGCCCTTGCGCAAAAAATTCGGTCAGTTCTTTGAAGATGTCGAAGTCAGTGGCAACAGCCGCTTGAAACTGGATGTGGATTTGCACGTGGAAAAACAGGATGTGACCGCCGACGTAAACGGCAGTCTGCATATGGCGCACAATAAAATCAGCTACTTGTGGTTTGGCGAGCCCTTGACGGAAGTAAACGGCAAAATCAATATCGTACCGTACGGCATAAAAGCTAAAAACCTGAAGGTAAACTTTTATGGTCAGCCAACATCCATCGATATAAAGACGATTGTCAACAAACAATCCAAAGAGTCAGAGTTCATACAAGTCACGGCCAACGGCAATTTCGACTCCCGGGATTTAAGCAAACGGTATTTGCCCGTGATGTCTGACCTGGTTAGCGGTCATTCGGACTGGACGGTAGTGAGCCACATCCCGGTCTACAATAAACCTGACCCCATCACCCATTTGACTGAACCGGTTCGCTTTACTGCCGAATCCAATTTGAATGACGTGGAAGTTCGATTGCCCACACCGTTTAACAAGTTGGCCGGTAAACAATTCCCCACCACCATCGAAGGTGAGTTGTATATAGACAGTCACTATTTATTCCGTGTCAACTATGGTGATCGCGTTGATGCCATATTGGACTACAGTCAAATGGGCGAAGACATTTGGCGTGGGGAGTTTCGTTTCGGCAATGGCCCTGTTGAGTTGCCGGAGGAAGAGGGGTTTCGCTTTGTCGGTCACGTAAAGGATATGTCCGCCGATGTGTGGCGCTCATTGATTTCTCAGATTGATGATGGAAAAACCGGGGTTAATACTCCCGGAACTATTCCTTCCGGAACTATTCCTTCCGGAGCTATCACTTCCGGGGTTATCACTCCCGAATCTAGCAATCAAAATCAGGATAAAACTCCAATAGATTGGTCGAAAATTTTCCACTCGGCCGATCTCACTATTGATCGCTTTCAGTTATTTGGACAAGAAGCCAAAAACATGGTGTTAAACATGACCGGGGAAGAGCGTGCCATGGTATTGAATGTCAACAGTGATGAGCTAAAAGGGGAAATACGAATACCCTATGATTTGCAAACCTATCCTTTGGAATTGAACCTGGACCGTTGGGAGTTAACGTCCTCGGATGAAGGTGGGCAGGCGGACGTCGACCCCAGAGATATTCCCGCAATAAAAGCATTCGCCAAATCGGTGAGTTTCAAAGACCGCAAGTTCGGTAGCGTGAAACTGGAGACCACCAAAATCGTGGAAGGATTACGCTTGGAGCAATTGATGATGAAACCGCGCTCCACCACTATATTAGCAACCGGAAAATGGACGATCGCGGGGGGTGAGCAAAAATCGGATTTTGAACTGCATTTGGACAGTAAGGACCTGGGTGAGACTATGGATGATTTGGATTACGTCGGCAGCATTAGTGGCGGTGAAGGTGATATCGATGTTAATGTTTCCTGGCCTGGCGCATTGACCAACGTTGATGTCGAGCACTTGCAAGGCGATATAACCATTAACTTCAAAAAAGGAAAGCTGTTAGCGATTGACTCAGGTGCTGGGCGCATTTTCGGCTTGTTCAGTTTGCAGACCCTGCCGAAAAGACTGATATTGGATTTTTCCGATCTGTATGAAAAAGGCATCGTCTTTAACCAAATAGCCGGCAAATTTACTATCGAAGACGGTGATGCTTATACCAACAACTTTTATTTGGACGGGCCCGCGGCTAAAGCCCAGGCTGCGGGCAGAATAGGCCTGGCCAGCCGTGACTACGATCAGTTATTAACATTTACACCGCAATCGGCCGATATTGCTTCAATGATAGGGTTGCTGATTAGTACCCCCTGGGGGTTTGTGATTCCCCAGATTTTCAGGGAAAATATCAATAAAGCCATGAGCTTTCAGTATACTTTGACCGGCAGTTGGGACAATCCTCAACTGGAACCGGTGATAAAGCCTCAACCGGATGATTTTTATTCTGAATAAAAACCAACGTAGCACCAATAACGAATAAAATTTATGACACACTCTGTTTAGGAAGTAGTTATGGAAACTCAGAACCAACCTAAAACCAAAACCAAAACCAAAGTGGCCGCTATTCAAATGGCCTCCGGACCCAATGTGGGAGCCAATCTTATAGAAACCCGCCGGCTAATCAACTTGGCTGTGCGCGCGGGCGCCAATTTAGTGGTTTTGCCGGAAAATTTCGCC
>JASFLF010000083.1:0-9005 GCA_050118235.1 Gammaproteobacteria bacterium
TGGAAATTAAAATCGTCCGCGATACCATAAAAGTGAAAAGTGTCAAACACCGCTCTTTGGGTGACGGATTTGGCTATTTACGCATCTCACAGTTTCAATCTCACACTGGCGACAATCTTGCCGACGCGCTGAATAAAATGCGCAAAGAACAAGGTGGAGAAATCAAAGGCCTGGTGCTGGATTTACGCAACAATCCGGGCGGGGTATTAAACGCCGCCGTGGAAGTCAGCGATGCCTTTTTGGACAAGGGCTTGATCGTATACACCCAGGGCCGCGTCCCCGACTCCGAGTTGCGTTTTAACGCCACACCCAAAGAACTGATACAGGGCGCGCCCCTGGTGGTTCTGGTCAATGGCGGCTCCGCATCCGCCTCTGAAATTGTGGCCGGCGCGTTACAAGACCACAAACGGGCGGTGATCATCGGCGAACAAACCTTCGGCAAAGGCTCTGTACAAACCATTCTGCCATTACAGAACAATACCGCCCTGAAACTGACTACCGCGCGCTACTACACACCATCGGGACGTTCCATTCAGGCTGAAGGCATTAAACCGGACATCGTTTTGGAACCCATCAAAGTCACCACTGTGGAAGATCAAGCCTCCATGCGATTGAAGGAAGCGGATTTGACCGGACATCTCCAGGGTGGTGACGAAGGAGAAACTGGCGCCCAAGCTAAGGAAGGTGAAGAACCTGAGTCATTGGCGCAAAGCGATTATCAGCTGTATGAAGCGCTCAATGTACTCAAAGGGTTGCATATTCTTAAACAACAAACCAACTAATTCCTTTTTAACCAGCCTCCGACGGCCGGATCATGCTAAAGATTTAGTGTGATCCGGCCGTTTTATTTTAGGGTCGACAACTGCTTTTGTCGGCACCTGTCGTCGACCACCGACCGTTAAATCCAAGACAAGGAGTCTGTAATGCATAAGGATTGCCGCCTGTTTTCCCGCTATTGGACTACGGCATTTTTGGTGGCGCTATTGTACGCTCCACCCGGCGTCTCGGAGGCTCAAAGCGTAGGTGCTGATATTCCCGCCATTGCCATCATCATTGACGACTTGGGCAACGGTTATGAGCGTGACAAACGCGCCGTATTGCTGCCGGGCAAAGTGTCGTACGCGTTTTTACCCCATGCGCGATACACCAAAGCATTGGCTAATTTCGCCCACCAATTAAACAAAGACGTCTTATTACATTTGCCGATGCAATCCACCGAGGCCGAACCCCTGGGTCCCGGTGCTTTAACACTGGATATGAGTGCCTCGCAATTGCTGCAAACGTTTCTCACCGGCTTGGCCTCCGTGCCCCATGCCGTGGGCGTAAACAATCATATGGGCAGTTTGTTAACTCAACACCCCGGTCATATGCAATGGTTGATGCACGCCATCGCCGAAAAAGGTGATTTGTTTTTTGTCGACAGCTTTACCATTGCCAAAAGCATTGCCTACAAGATAGCCAACGAAAACAGTATTCCCAGTATGAAGCGTGATGTGTTTTTGGATTCGGTCCGCAATCCTGCCGCCATCCGCCGGCAATTTTACCGTCTGCTGGACACTGCCCGTAAAAACGGTGTTGCATTAGCCATCGGCCATCCATATCCTGATACACTCAACATGCTGGAAACGCTGCTTCCGACCTTGCCGCAGCAGGGTATTCAGCTGGTGCCGATATCCCAATTAATCAAATCTGATATCCAAAGGATTCAAACATGGCGAGCGTCCTTATCCCCCTAGCCCAGGGTTGTGAAGAGTTGGAAGCGGTCACAATAATCGATCTTATGCGCCGTGCCGGCATTGAAGTCGTAACCGCCTCACTCACCGATGAACCTGTAAAAGCCAGCCGCGGTACGGTGTTGCTGGCGGACACCACCCTGGACCAAGCCTTAACCCATAAATACGATATGGTGGTGTTGCCCGGCGGTCTCCCCGGTGCGGATAATTTAAACGCCGATTCCCGGATTCTGCAATTGTTGCAATCCATGGCCGAAAACCGAAAATACACCGCCGCCATCTGTGCCGCGCCCAAAGTACTGGCCACGGCGGGATTATTGGAAGGCAAACGAGCCACTGGTTTTCCCGGCGTATTGGAAAAGCTGGAGCTACCCGCCACGGTATTGGAATCCTCGCCCGTGGTACACGACGGCCATGTGATTACCTCCCGCGGCCCCGGTACGGCCATGGACTTTGCACTGGAATTGATCGAGCTTTTAGTAGGTAAAACCAAGCGCGACGAAGTGGAATCGGCATTGCAACGGCCTTGGTCAAGAGCGAGGTAAAAGTGTTATTACTCCGCAGCTACACCGCTAAGCCGCTGACTCGGTGAGAGCATCATAAAGGCTTGGCGCGGCAACCGCCGCAGGCAAGTACACCGCAAAAGTGGATCCTTTTCCGGGTTCACTGTGAATATTTATGCTTCCGTCCATCATTTCACAATATTGTTTACTGATTGCCAAGCCCAATCCGGTGCCGCCGTATTTGCGAGTCGTGGAGCTGTCGGCCTGCACAAAAGGTTTGAACAAATTGCTTATTTGAGCTTGCGTCATACCGATACCGGTGTCGGTAACAACGATGTTTAACCAGCCTCCACGCACCTCAATATGCAAGCTAATCAAGCCATTTTCCGTAAACTTGCACGCATTACTCAGCAGGTTAAACAAAATTTGCCGTAACTTGACGACGTCGGCACTAATTTTTTCCGACCGGCTAGCGCAATAAACTTTGAGCTCATTGTGCCGCTCGGCAAACAATGGTTTTACAACACTAACCACTTCATCCAGCAAATCGTCTATAGCTATCATTTCGACAAATAACTCCACTTGACCGGCTTCGATCTTGGATAAATCCAGAATCTCATTGATGAGATTCAACAAGTGCCGGGCCGCCGTCTGAATTCTTGACAGATCTTTTTTAGCCGAGTGATTGCCGTCGGTCTCGCAGTCCTCCTCCAGCATTTCGCTATAACCGATAATCGCGTTTAGCGGTGTCCGCAGTTCGTGGCTCATATTGGCTAAAAATTGGCTTTTAGCCTTGTTGGCGTCTTTTTCGCTATCCCTGGCCACCGCCAATTCGATGTTGTTTTGTATGGTGCGCTCCAAATAACGCATGGTGAAGAACAACACAAAACCGACCACAACAAATACACAAGACAACACTAAGGCAAATTTGTATTGACTCACATGGATTTGATCGTACACATCGGTGATATCGGTATAGATTTCAATAACCGCTTCTATTTCCCCGCTGGTGGCATTGTGCAATGGCATATAACTGGACAAGATATAACGATTACGCAACACATCGCCTTTGAGGGAGATGAATTGGTCATGAAATTGAATATACGCAGTGATCTCTCCCGCACGGGCATTGGCAATACCCGCATAGGTTTCCGGTTTACGATGCCCGGCTTGATGAGTATCCGTGGAAAACAAAGTCAAGCCTTCTAAATCATATAGTTTGACTTTCAACACATTGGTGCCTCTAACCAGTTCGGACAGCGGCTCATCCATCATCAGGCCGATCATGTCCAAAATCATGTCGATTTGCAGTTTAGCGTGTGTGTATTCCGGGCTTTTTTCCCCCTCCAGCGATGCGACCAAACCATGAATTTGCGGCCACAGTACATTGGCCATAGCCCGGGTTAGAATGATATTGCTTTTTTCGGACACTTTTTGAATATCATTGAAAGCCACGATCCGAAACATCCAGGTCAGCAAAACGATTATGATGATAGCCAGCGGCAATCCAACGATAAAAAGATATTTGGTGAGTCGAAACATTTTAATCGTTTTATTGGCTGTTATTTGGATTGTTGTTTGGATTGGCGCTTGGACGGTGGTTCCGCGGACAGCATACACGCCAACCCTTTGTTACATCTCACACTAAAACACTCTGACGTTCTATAGTATACGGCTGGAGGCACAATATCTTTAATAGTCACAAACCGATGTGCACATCGAAATCCAACGAAATCAATACGCTGGATGGATCAGGGTGATTTTTGGAGCGGACTCAGTCCTTATGAGACGGCCAAGCGAACACCAGAATTAAAGCGCCGAGCCCTCCCAGCATCCAGGTTAGTACCGGTGCATTGGCCCATTTGACGGGTGCGTAATCGCTTAAGCCTTGCAGTAGCACCACGGCACAGATCAGCAGGACTGCGCCGATCACCACCCTTATGGTGCGCTGATTGGCGCGGCGGATTTCCCGGCGTAGCAATTCAAAGCTGTCCGGGGATTCACCCGCCATGAGTTGATTAGGCTGGTTGCGTTTTAAGGCTTCATAGAGCAATTGGGGCATTTCGGGAAATTTTTCCGTCCAAAAGGTGGAATTGTCTTTTAAGCTTTTCACCAATGAGCGCACACCCAATTGTTCGCTCATCCACCGCTCCAAAAACGGCTTGGCGGTTTGCCACAAATCCAACTCGGGATATAACTGCCGGCCCAATCCCTCGATATTGAGTAGTGTTTTTTGTAACAACACCAGTTGCGGCTGAACCTGCATGTTGAATCGACGCGCCGTTTGAAACAGCCGCAATAACAAATGACCGAAAGAGATATCCTTTAACGGCCGGTCGAATATGGGTTCGCACACCGTGCGTATGGCGGATTCGAATTCATCGATACGGGTTCCCGCCGGCACCCAGCCCGATTCCACGTGCAACTCCGCCACTTTACGGTAGTCGCGGTGAAAAAACGCCAAAAAATTCCCCGCCAGATAACGCTGATCTTCGGGGCTGAGCGTGCCCATAATGCCGAAATCCACGGCAATGTATTGCCCCTCGGGCGAGACAAAAATATTTCCCGGATGCATGTCGGCGTGAAAAAAGTTATGCCGGAATACTTGGGTAAAAAAAATCTCCACACCGCTTTCCGCCAGTTGTTGCAAATCCACGCCGAGTTTTAGCAACCCTTTCACATCGCTGATGGGTGTGCCGGAGATGCGCTCCATCACCATGACATTGGTTCGGGTCAGAGGCCAATGCACTTCCGGCACGTACAAAAGGGAGGAGTCTTCGAAGTTACGTCTTAACTGAGAAGCCGAAGCGGCTTCACGCATCAAGTCCAATTCGTCAATAATGGTTTTTTCGTATTCCGCCACCACTTCCAAAGGCCGCAAGCGCCTCGCCTCTTTGGAATAGCGCTCCGCCAATTCGGCTACAGTGTACATCAGCTCCAAATCGCCGCGTATTGTGGACTCGATACCGGGGCGCACGATTTTCACCACCACGTCCTCGCCGTCTAACAATTGCGCGGCATGAACCTGGGCAATGGACGCCGACGCCAGGGGTTCGGCTTCAAAATGAGCAAACGCCTCACTAAGAGGCTTTTTATAGGCTTTTTCCACTAATTGCCGCGCTTGTTCACCGGGAAAGCTGGGCACGCGATCTTGTAAGTGAGCCAACTCAATGGCAATGTCATCGGGAAGCAAGTCGCGCCGGGTGGAAAGAATCTGGCCGAACTTTACGAATATGGGCCCCAAATCCTCCAACACCCGTCGAATGCGTATCGCCCTGGGCACATCTTCTTCGCGGAACCACCGCCAGGGCGACAAATACGCCAAAAAACGCAAGGGCCGGAATAAATGCATGGCAAGGACCACTTCATCCAAACCATGGCGCATCAATACCCAATGTATGTACGACAGGCGTAAGAGTTGTTTAATCCGCCTCACTATTTGCTCGCCCTCTTACCCGCTTTCGCTGACCGGCTTTCGCCTGGGGTACTGTGGAAGTGATTCGCTGGATGCGCGCCTCCAGGCGTTCCACATCATCGCGCAATGTATCCACCTCGTGTTGAAACTGGTCTATCTCGAAACGGGCGGGCACGCTATTGGTTTCGTATTTCAGGTACTCGCCCAGATTATCTTGCAGAGACAGCGCGGTTTGCAGACCCCATTGCGCGAAGCTGCGGGCCACATTGCCCAGCTTGTGCGCCGCCACGTCCCCCACCAGATACGATAGCCGTTCTTCCCAGTCGATGTCGATACTGCGCAAAATGTCTTGGAACCGCTGCCCCATGTCGATGTCACCTTCGATACTCACCGCCCCCTTAAACAAACTCTCTCCGGGCCTCGCCGAACCTCCCATAGCCAGCAATTGCACAGAGGTGCCGCGCAAACGGGTATCCACAGCGCCATCGTATTGACTGAAAATCTGCAAATCGTCACGGGTTGGGATGAAATACAACTTCAGCGGTAAATCAGTAAACTCTATGGCCAACACCTTACCCGCCAGACTCTGCAGTTGGGACTTGGCGTTTTGATCCAGTTCAAGAAATTGATTGACCGCCGTTTGTATCGCCGCCGTCAATCCGGTTTGCAACAGACTCATGTAGGCCTCGTTGTTCGTGGCTCGTGGTTGGTGGTTCGTTTCACTAGTCAGCGCAACTCGCTGATCAATTGCTGCAGGGATTTTTGCGATTCATCGCCGGCGTAAAATTCAGCGTTATATAACACCACCGTATTGGCGATTTTGTCATGAAACCCCTGTTTGCGTTTGTCCCACGCTATCCATAGAAAACCCAGTCCCAGGGGAAGCGCCGATACATAATACCCCAGGTAACGCAACACGGCTTGCCTGAGTGTCAGCGGCTGAGTGCTGTCGGCATCCACTACTTGACAACTCATGAGCAGTTTACCGGGAGTACCGCACAACTTGACCCAAAAAGCGACGGTTATCATTAAACTCAAGGTGTTTTCCAGCAAACCTTCCAGCGACCAAAAGCTGGCGTTGACATAACTGGGTCCCAGCACAATTAGGAACAATACCATTAACAATCCGGAATCGACCAACGCTGCCGCGAAGCGCCGCCAAAACCCCGCATATTGCGGTTGACTGTCAAACATCACAATTTAAAACCGCGATGCAGCGCCACAATGCCGCCGGTCAAATTATGATAGTCGCAACGCTCAAAACCGACTTGTTCCATCATGGTTTTCAGCGTTTCCTGATCCGGGTGCATGCGAATGGATTCGGCGAGGTATTGATAGCTCTTGGCGTCATTGGCGATGATTTTGCCCATCAATGGCAACACTTTAAACGAATAGGCATCATACACAGGGCCCAGACCCGGAGCCACCGGCTTGGAGAATTCCAACACCAGTAAACGGCCGCCGGGTTTGAGTACCCGGTACATGGAAGCCAAGGCCTTATCGATGTGAGTGACATTGCGCAAGCCAAAGGCGATGCTAATACAGTCAAAATAGTTATCCGCAAACGGCAGACATTCGGCGTTGGCTTGCACATATTCTACGTTGCCGACAATACCATCATCCACCAGGCGCGCGCGGCCTTGCTGCAACATGGAAGAGTTTATGTCGGCCAACACGATTTCACCGCGCTCACCCACCAAACGGGCAAACTTAGCCGCCAAATCACCGGTGCCGCCGGCAATATCCAGCACCCGCTGAGCACTGCGCACGCCGCTCATTTCCATAGTGAAGCGCTTCCACAAGCGGTGAACACCAAATGACATCAAGTCATTCATGACATCGTACTTATCCGCCACCGAGTGGAAGACATCGGCAACTTTGTGGACTTTTTCCTCGACGTGGACTTTCTGATAGCCGAAGTGGGTCTGGTCTTTTTCAGTGGATGTGCCGGGTTTGTCGCTCATGTTGGTTTCCAGCCTTTGATAATATTAACCGCCAAGGACGCCAAGATTTTTAAGTTTTTGACAGTTTAATAAACTACGATTTACGCTTATGGCCGGCTTTTTCCAGCCGGTCCAGATAATCCTGCCACAATACTTCGTGATCGGCGCCCAATTGATATAAGGTGTCCCAGGAATACAAACCGGTATTGTGACCGTCATCGAATTCCAGCTTGATGGCGTAGTTGCCTACCGGCTCAATATTGGTGATATTGACGTCTTCCTTGCCCACTTGCAACACTTCCTGACCCGGTCCGTGGCCCCTGACTTCCGCCGATGGGGAGTAGACCCGCAGATACTCGCATGACAGGTTAAATGTTTTGCCGTCATCAAATGAAATTTCCAGCATTTTGGATTGTTGGTGTAATTTTATATCGGTGGGACGGGGTGTTGTTGCCACTGCCAGGCTCCTCTTTTAATGTGATTAAACCGTCAAGACGCTAAGAAGCCAAGTTTTATATCGTGTTTTGTATAACTCTCTTGGCGCCCTTCGATTGCTGCTCCCGACACGCGCGACTTCTTCCTTCACGGGAGTCGTAGCGTCTTGACGCTTTCTTTTTTCTTACAAGATGTAACGACTTAAATCTTCGTCCGTGGCCAAATCGGATAATTGCTCGTCGACGTATTGCGCGGTGACTTCGATGGTTTCGCCTTCATTGTCGGAGGCTGAAAAGGATATCTCCTCCAACAATCTTTCCATCACCGTATGCAAACGGCGCGCGCCGATATTTTCGGTACGCTCATTGACTTGCCAGGCCACTTCCGCCAAGCGTGAAATGCCTTCAGGCGTATAAATAAGCGTGACTTGCTCAGTGGCCAGCAATGCCGAATATTGTTCGGTCAACGACGCATCGGGTTCGGTTAATATGCGCACAAAATCTTCCACTGTCAGCGCGTTGAGTTCGACACGGATGGGAAACCGGCCTTGTAATTCCGGGATCAGATCCGATGGTTTGGACAAATGAAACGCCCCCGAGGCGATGAATAAAATATGATCGGTCTTAACCATGCCGTATTTGGTGGACACGGTAGAGCCTTCCACCAAAGGCAGTAAATCCCGCTGTACGCCCTCACGGGAGACGTCCGGACCGTGACTCTCACTGCGACGGCAGATTTTATCCATCTCGTCCAAAAACACGATGCCGTTTTGCTCCACATTAGCCACCGAACGCAATTTGATCTCTTCTTCATTGAGCATTTTGGCGGCTTCTTCATCGGTGAGCAATTTAAACGCATCCCGGATACGCAGTTTGCGGGTTTTGGTGCGGCCGCCGCCCAGGTTTTGAAACATGCCTTGTAATTGGCTGGTCATCTCTTCCATGCCCGGCGGGGCCATGATTTCCACCCCTATGGG
>JASFLF010000084.1:0-8992 GCA_050118235.1 Gammaproteobacteria bacterium
GCGGCTCATTGGAATTGAGCTGCTCTTCGCTTGCCGCACTTTCCGCACTTGTCCCGTTATCCTGAGGCGGCTGATCGGCGATATCTGTGGTGGTCTCGTTTGCCATTTATGTCCAATATGTCTTTGTAGTAATCGTTGTGGTCATTATGCGGCCCCTGACTATTAGTACTAGCGCAGTCAGCTTCGGCGGTGTCTTAATCATTTCCTTAATCATAGTCCAGTCCCATCGCCTCTCGCACTTCTTCCAATGTATCTTGGGCCACTTCTCTTGCCGCTTCGGAACCGTCATTTAATATGTTTTGCACTAATTTCGGATCATTGAGGTAGTCCTGGGCCCGCTCGCGTATGGGCGCCATTTCCTTTAATACCGCATCGATCACCGGTTGCTTGCAATCCACACAACCTATGCCGGCCGTACGGCAACCGTTTTGCACCCATTGCATGGTGTCGTCGCCGGAGTAGATCTGGTGAAACGCCCACACCGGACATTTCTCCGGATCGCCCGGATCGTCACGGCGCACTCTGGCCGGGTCCGTGGGCATAGTACGCAACTTTTGTTCGACTTCCTTGGGATCATCACGCAATGCAATGGTGTTGTTATAGGACTTAGACATTTTCTGTCCATCCAGCCCCGGCATCTTGGAAGCTTTGGTCAATAATGCCTGGGGTTCGGGGAGGATGATTTTGCCCCCGCCTTCCACGTATCCAAACAACCGCTCCCGGTCACCCAAGGTGATATTTTGCTGAGTCTTTAACAATTCCCGCGCGGTTTCAAGTGCCGCGTGATCACCTTGTTCTTGAAATTTCCGCTTTAGCTCCTTGTAAAGCTTGGCATTCTTCTTACCCATTTTTTTAACAGCCGCTTCGGCTTTTTCTTCGAAATCCGGCTCCCGGCCGTACAAATGGTTAAAGCGGCGCGCAATTTCGCGGGTCAATTCCACATGCGCCACCTGGTCTTCTCCCACCGGTACTTGGCCGGCCTTGTAAATCAAGATATCCGCGCTTTGCAACAGGGGATACCCCAAGAATCCATAAGTGGCGAGATCTTTTTCTTTTAACTTCTCTTGTTGGTCTTTATACGTCGGTACCCGCTCCAGCCAGCTTAACGGCGTGATCATGGATAATAACAGGTGCAACTCCGCGTGTTCCGGCACGTGGGATTGAATGAAAATCTTCGCCGCGCCGGGATCGACCCCGCACGCCAGCCAGTCGATGACATTGTCTATAACGCTGGGAGCAATAATCGAAGGATCTTCATAATGCGTGGTCAATGCATGCCAATCGGCCACGAAAAAGAAACATTCGTATTCGTGTTGTAGGCGAATCCAGTTTTGTAAAACGCCATGATAATGCCCCAGATGCAGCCGCCCCGTAGGCCGCATGCCGGATAAGACCCGCTGATATTGTGAGGGTACTGAACTCAAAATGCCTCCCTACCTGTAGCCAAACAAGATTTGCATGACGAATTGAAGAATCTGTCCGAAATCGAATATCGAACCGAGAATATTTAAAAATGTAATGATGATTGGAAATAAAATTAAGCCAAGCACGCCGGTAAACAACATAGCCATTAATATGATCAAACCGTAAGGTTCCATTTTATTGTATTGATAGGCCCAGGGACCGGGTAATAATCCCGATAACACTCGCCCGCCGTCCAATGGCAGCAAAGGCACCAGATTCAAAACCATCAATAAGGTGTTAAAAATGACCCCGGCCCCGCTCATTAAAATCAGCGGCTGCGCCAGCCAGTAATTGCTCGGGCTCAGTATCAGGCTGATTTTTAACAAAATCGCCCAGAGTAAAATCATGATTAAATTCGCACTGGGACCGGCAATGGCGACCAACGCCATGTCCCGTTTCGGATGGCGAAGATTCTCCCAAGTGACCGGCACCGGCTTCGCCCAGCCAAAAATAAAACCGCCCAACCACAATGTCAACAAAGGCAAAATCACCGTACCGATCGGATCAATGTGCTTTAGGGGATTTAATGTCAAACGCCCTAACATCATTGCCGTGGGATCGCCCAGTTTTTTCGCCACCCAACCGTGCGCCACTTCATGAACGGTGATCGCGAATAAAATGGGCAAGGCAAACACGGCGATTTTTTGAATGATATTTAAGTATGGCACGTTAGTTTCCGAGGCAGTATGGCTATTTTTTTAAGTGTGTTTTTTAAAGTAATTGTCGTAACTGTTTCTTAATACGTGTTATTTAAGTAAGAAGTCCACGTTACCCAAGCCGTATCGAACCACTTCAGGCTCATCGGACACCAAATCCACCACGGTAGTGGGCTCAATACCGCAATAACCGCCGTCAATAACCAAATCCACACTGTGCTCCAGCACATGGCGAATATCATAAGGATCTGTCAATGGCATGTCGTCGCCCGGCATAATCAAAGTTGTGCTCATAATGGGTTCGCCCAATGTTTCTAAAAGTTGTTGCGCTATGACATTATCCGGCACGCGCAATCCTATGGTTTTGCGTTTGGGATGTTGTAAGCGCCGCGGGACCTCTCGAGTGGCCAGGAGCAAAAAGGTGTAAGGTCCGGGCGTTAAACTTTTAATTAAGCGGTAAGCCACATTGCCCACTTTGGCATATACCGACAATTCCGATAAATCCCGGCACACCAGTGTAAAGTGATGCTTGTCATCCAGCTTGCGGATGGCGCGAATTCGCTCCATGGCTTGTTTGTCGCCAATATGGCATCCCAAAGCGTACCCCGAATCGGTAGGATAAACGATCACGCCGCCGTCTTGAATAATCTCCACACACCGTTGAATCAGCCTGGCTTGTGGATTGTCAGGATGAATTTGCAAAAACTGGCTCATGGTCTGGGTTGCGTCGGTAGTTGGCTGTCGGCGATACGGCGGATATAGGGATTGGGTTACAGGTCCCACTGCGACCAAATCGGCGTGCAGTTTTCGGGAAGCGGCGGGATTTTGCCCAATTCCACCCAGGCGTGCTCAGGGCCGTGGTAGTCCGAACCACAGGTGGCGAGAAAGCCGAAATTTTTTGCTTGCACGGCCATGGCGCGGCATTCGTCCATGGAATGGCTGCTGGAGACCACTTCCAGTCCCTCGCCGGCACATTCTTTAAATTCGCCCAGCAATTGTCGCAAGCGGGTGGCGCTTAAGTTATAGCGCACCGGATGGGCGATCACCGCCTTGCCGCCGGCCGCGCGAATCCAGCCTACCGCCGATTCCAGGTCCGCCCATTGTCCCGGTACATACCCCGGCTTGTTATGCACCAGATATTTTTTAAAAACATCTCGCAGATCCTTAGCGTGCCCTTGGGCCACCAAATAATGCGCAAAATGAGTACGGCTGATCAGGGCGCCGGTGGCGTAGTGCTTGGCACCTTGCAGTGCGCCATCGATGCCGGCTTTGGCCAAACGGCGGGAGATTTCCGCACCGCGCCAATCACGGAACTCTCTCAATTTGCGCAGTCCTTGTTGCAATGCAGCGCTCTGGGACTGAATGCCCAATCCCAGGATATGCACTGTGACACTGTTCCAGGTGACGGAAACTTCCACACCCGGCACCAGAGTGACACCGCACTGGCTCGCCGCTTGTTCCGCTTCGGCCAAACCCGCGGTGTTATCGTGATCGGTCAACGCCAGCACGTCGATTTGCTGGGACTTCGCCCTCTGGACCAGTTCGCTGGGGCTTAATGATCCGTCGGAAGCCGTGGAATGACTGTGTAAATCGTATTTCAATTTCATAGGGGCGTAATCATACCGGAACTGTGGGCAAACTTCTCTTTCCAGCACCGAAATTTCTGCAAATGTGGGTAAAAATTTCTGTTTGTGCTACAGTTAGCCTCATTTTTTAGGCGGCGACCTTTACTGGTAAACAGTGCTTGATAACAGTACTTGATAACAGTACCAATAAACAGGCGCCTGAGCCCTGTAGGCCACTAATTCCGGCGCAGCGGCGCATAGTCCCGTACACATTAACTGTATACCTCTCATGAAATTTTTATTTGATTTTTTTCCGCTGTTGTTGTTTTTCGCAGCTTTTAAGTTATATGACATTTATGTCGCCACGGCCGTGGCGATTGTCGCTTCATTTGTGCAGACAGGTTATTTCTGGGCAAAACACCGGCGCTTCGAGACCACTCACCTCATCACCTTGGCACTGGTAGTGGTGTTCGGCGGGGCCACGCTCATCTTCCATAACGAGGCGTTTATTAAGTGGAAGTTCTCCATTGTCAATTGGCTGTTCGGTGTTGTGTTTCTATTCACCCAATTCGTCGGCGACAAACCGCTGGTAAAACGTCTGATGGAATCCCAAGTATCCTTACCGGATCATGCCTGGCGCCGTCTTAACATGAGCTGGATTGTATATTTTATGTTTTTAGGATTCGCCAATCTTTATGTGATGCGCCACTACGATACTGACGCGTGGGTGGACTTTAAAACCTTTGGCAATCTGGCAATGACAGGCGTGCTAGTCATCGGCCAGGGAATTTATATGTATCGCCATTTAAAACAAGCACAAGTTCAAGTGCGAAACGACTTACACAATAACGGCAACTGAACCTTTGTCAGGAATTTATGATGTTATACGCCATCATCAGCGAAGATAACCCTAATAGTTTGGAAAAACGTCTTGCGGCCCGCCCCGCCCATTTGGAACGATTACAGCAGCTAAAAAACCAGGGGCGTTTGGTGTTGGCCGGCCCGCATCCGGCCTTAGACAACGAGGACCCGGGCAGTGCGGGATTTACCGGCAGCTTGATCGTGGCCGAGTTCGAGTCGTTAGAGCAAGCCCGCCTATGGGCGGATGAAGACCCTTATATAGATGCCGGGGTTTACAAACAAGTCAACGTCAAACCGTTTAAGAAAGTCTTTCCATAAAACCTTAAGAATCAGAAATGAAAACCAAAAACCAGGACACTCATCCAAGGGAAAACGCTATGAAACCAGACAATCATCTTTTAATACATGCGACCGCTTTACTTATAGGGCTCGCACTGTTTATTGGATCAAAAACAGTCAATAGTGCGGAAAGCGCACAACAGACACCGGTTTCCAAAGTATTGGCGGAAGTCAATGGCAGACAAATCACCGAAGACACGCTGCAACGCTACATGAAATTTCGCGGCATGCCCAAAGACACTGACCCTCAGCAACAGCGCAATAAGATGATCGAAGAATTGATCAATCGCGAACTGTTATATATCGACGCCGTTGAAAAAGGCGTGGATAAACTGCCGGAAGTCCAAGCCGACCTGGAAAATCAAAAAACCAACGTCATCGCCGGCGCCATGTTAAAACAAGCGACGGAATCCGTTAGTCTCACCGATGCAGAACTAAAACAAGCGTATGACGACTACATCAAGACCATGCCGGCATCGGAAGAATACAAAGCCCGGCATATATTGCTGGAAGATGAAGCCAACGCCAAGGCCGTGATCGAAGAGTTAAACCAAGGGGCGGATTTTGCAAAACTGGCGAAGGAAAAATCCACCGGACCCAGCGGACCCTCCGGGGGCGATTTGGGCTGGTTTCAACCAACCCAAATGGTCAAACCCTTTGCCGAGGCGGTTATGAAGCTAAAAAACGGTGAATACAGCAAAATCCCGGTACAAACTCAGTTTGGCTGGCACGTTGTATTACGCGAAGACTCGCGCAACCTGGAAGCGCCGTCGTTTGAATCGTTAAAAGAACAATTCCGCATGCGTGTGATGAACAAGCATGTCGAGGGGTATATCGGCACGTTGCGGGATAAGGCGAAGATTACCCGCTACTAGTGTACTGTATTATATTAAATGCAGATATCAGAGCCCCGCAAAACGACCAAGGCAAGGCGCAGTCCGCAGGGAATGGCGAGCCCTTTTCAAGGACTGGAACGAAGCCTTGGCCGTTTTGCGGGGCTCCCGGAGGGCAAGGCGATAAGCGGCCATCTGCGTCGTTGCACTCGCTTGAATTAGCTACGGCTAGTCCTGCGCTCGCGCGCCTAGCATCTGACCGCTTCTCGCCTTGCTGATATCTGCATTTAATATAATACAGTACACTAGCTGCGTGGTGATTTCCGGAAATTAGCCACGAAGAACAAGAAGAAAAAAGAGTTTTAATACATTAAAAACGTACAACAGAGACACACGACTCCTGTGATGGATGGGATAGCGTGTAAACAGCAATCGTGAGAACACAGAGATTTTTTGAACAATCATTTTCTTCGTGCCTTCGTGGTTATATAATTTTTTTTGAGGGGCGAAGAAATTACAACGGCTTGCCTTCATACAACGGGTCGTTGTAAATATTCCAATGCCTTACCATCCATTTTTCAATTTCCACGGCAATAAAAACCATCACAGAAAGAACACAACATATTAACAACTCAACCAGCGATAATGGTTGGGTTTTGAAAATAGGTTGTAAAAACGGTACATAAATCGTGGCCAGTTGCAGCAGTATGGTCAATACGATGGCTCCCAGTAAATAACGATTCGACATCACGCCTATGGTAAACAATGACTCTCGCTCGGAGCGTATCGCCATTACATGCGCCAATTGCGCAAACGTCAATGTGGTAAACACCATGGTTTGCCAGGTGTCGGCACCGGAATGAAACGCCCAGGCCTGGGCTGTGAGAGACACGCCTCCAATTAACAAGCCCACCCACACCATGTGTTGCCACAAACCATGCGCAAATATGCTTTCATTAGGCGGCCGCGGTGGTCGCTGCATGACACCGCGTTCGCTTTTTTCAACCACCAGCGCCAAACCCGGCAAACCGTCGGTCACCAGGTTGATCCACAGGATGTGAATAGGCAGCAGCGGTATAGGCAATCCCAGATACGGTGCCAGAAACAACACCCATATCTCCCCCGAGTTACTGGTTAAGGTGTATTTAATAAATTTTCGGATGTTATCAAATATGCGCCGGCCTTCCCGAACCGCAGTGACAATAGTGGCGAAGTTATCATCCAGCAACACCAGTTGCGACGCTTCCCTGGCCACGTCGGTTCCTTTGAGTCCCATGGCCACGCCAATATCCGCATGCTGGAGCGCCGGAGCGTCATTGACCCCGTCGCCCGTCATTGCTACGTACTGTCCTTTTTCCTGCAAGGCCTTGACGATTTTGATTTTTTGTTGCGGTGTTACCCGGGCATAAACCCTCACTTTCGACACCAAATCGTTAAAGTCTTCTTCCTCCAGATCGTCCAGCTCATCACCGGTTAACACCGCTTTGCAGGGATTGGCAATCCCCAGTCTTTCTGCGATGGCCAACGCTGTGGCCGGATGATCACCGGTAATCATAACCGGGGTTATTCCAGCGCTTTTACATAATTTCACCGCATCAAATGTTTCCGGTCGGGGCGGGTCTATCAATCCCACCAGACCTAAAAACGTCAAATCACTTTCCACATTTTGAGCACTTAATGTGCGCGGCAAATGTGACCAAGTACGATACGCAATCCCCAATACGCGGTATCCCTGGCTGGCCAGTGAATCAATTTGCCTTATGATCCCGGTTTTGTCGAGGTCAGTCACACCGGAAGAGACCAGTTGATTTTGGCAAATCTCGACAATGGTCTCTGCCGCCCCTTTGGTAAAGGCGATATATTCCTCCCCTTGCCGGTGAATGGTAGTCATGCGTTTTCTATCGGCATCAAACGGTAACTCGTCTATTCTGGGCAGCTCAGTCTCCAATTGTGATTTGCTGAAACCGGCGTGTTTGGCCGCTGCATACATGGCCACCTCGGTAGGGTCGCCTTTTAATCCTTTGTTGTTGTCGTTAACATCGTTATTGAGTACCAAGGCCTTACCAAGCAACTTCGGCAACTCATTATCAACGTTGCTTATGGATGTACTTATCTCCCCATCGCTGTATATTGCTTCCAGACGCATGGAATTTTCGGTGAGTGTACCGGTTTTATCGGAACAGATATAAGTCACCGAACCCAGGGTCTCCACCGCCGGTAAATGTCGAATCAAGGCGTTTAAACGCACCATTTTACGGGCGCCTAATGCCAGCGATATGGTAACAACCGCCGGTAACGCCTCGGGAATCGCCGCCACCGCCAGGCTGACCGCGGTCAGAAACATTAAAACTATTGGTTCACCTTGCATCAATCCAGTAACAAAGATGACCGCACAAATACATAAAATGAGAATGGCCAGCCGTTTTCCAAATCGGGCGAGGCGTTTTTGCAAGGGGGTTTTTGCGGTTTTTTCTTCGCTGAGCAGCGTGGCGATTTTACCAATTTCGGTGTGCATACCCGTGGCGATCACCAGACCTTCACCCCGCCCCCGGGTAACCACGGTACCTTTATAAACCATATTCAAGCGGTCACCGATGACAAGATCCTCGTCTTGCAAGTTGGCGGTAATTTTGTCTACCGGTTGCGACTCACCGGTTAATGCCGCCTCATCAATTTGCAATTGTACGATGCGCACAAGACGCATATCGGCGGGAACGAGGTTACCGTCTTCCAACAACACAACATCGCCGGGGACTAATTCCGTAGCGGCTATCGTTACCACCTCATCGCCGCGCCTGACCGCAGCGCTGGGCGCGGCCAGTTTCTTCAAGGCTTCCATGGCTTTTTCCGCCCGGTAGTCCTGCACAAATCCGATTACCGCGTTTAATAACACAATCACCACGATGGCAATGGCATCATGAGGTTCGCCGATCAACCCTGATACCACAGCCGCGGCGATCAGCACAACAATCATAAAATCGGAAAACTGATCCAACAGTATTCGCCATATGCCGCGCCTTTCTTTCGAGGTGATGGCGTTGGCACCGAAGACTTGCAGGCGATATCTGGCTTCATCCGGCGTTAGCCCATGTTCCGGTTCAACCTGTAGTTGCGACGCGGATTGTGACACGCTGCGGGAGTGCCAACCGACGTTGTTTTTAAGGACAGTGTTCTTTAACAGCCCTTCTGATTGACTGTCGTCTAATTGACCATTGTCGGATTGATTATTGTCGAATCGAAGTTCGGACATGAGAATACGGTCGTTTAACTCGTT
>JASFLF010000085.1:0-8933 GCA_050118235.1 Gammaproteobacteria bacterium
TTCCCCGTATCGCAACGGCACGTGCTCCCGCCAGAAATGATTATCGAAATGCAAATCCAGCAAGGTGCCGTCCATATCGAGCAATACAGTGTCTATTTGTGTCCAGTCAATCATAGGTTTTTATCTAGTTCTCAATGTTAAAATATTCTTATCACCAAAAGCATCCACCAGTGGCATAAGTAATAAAATATTCACCACGCAGCACAGGAAGGTCACGAAGAGTTTTTTAATAATCTTGTTTTTTCCCTTCGTGTTCTTCGTGTGCTTCGTGGTGAAATACATATTGGCTTTATCCGGTAATACGACCTCTGAAACGGAATTACATTGATTCCCGCAACAATCTCGCGGAAGTCACTTCGATCTCCGGAAATATCTCGTCCAACCAGCGCAGTGCAATTTGCTTGGCGGCGTTTTCAATGCCCGGCTCCGGCGACTTTTTTTGCAGCAGTGTAACCAGTGCTTCGAATTTAACTTTATCGGGTAAGTAGTGTTCCGCCAGCAACTGCTCGGCTTGCGGTTGTGAAGGCCTAACCGCCGGCATGGTGTAGGCGAGCGATTGCACCGTACCGATGCGCACACTGCTAAATAGCGGCGCCAACACCCGGCTGACCTCTTGTTTGGTCATAGTCACGGTCAATAGGGACATTTGCCCCGCCGCGTCCAGCAAATAAGCATCGATACCGCCATGTTCTTGAAAATACTCCAGTGCCGGGTAATACCCCAGGGATTCTCGCTGGACATAATCTATGGCTTGTTGCGCCAATTGTTCACCCAAGGTTTCCACTGGCGCCGGAAAATGTTGCTGCAAGGCTTCCCGCGGCAGTTTTGCCTTAATAGTAAGCGCTATTTTCGCAACATATAGGCTGGCCATATCTACACAATTTGCCGTGAATTACGATTTTAACAGCGCCACATTTACCAACAACCAGTCTGTCACCGGCCGCAAGCGTTTGCGCATCACCGAGCCCACGGCATCGGTTTGGGAAAATATCGGATTTACCAGAGGTTCGCCCACCAAGGACAACTTCAATAATGCTTCCACTTTTTGCTTCAGGCGCGCATCATCTCCCATGAGTGGTGATAATGGCTGTACAAAAGGTAATGTATTTGCCTGGATCACATTAGCCACCACTTGATCGATTTCTTCCGGTAGCCGGTGGTATGGAACGGTGTAGTCATCAGGCCAGGTAGGATGAAAATAACGCTGCAACGCGTTCAACAATGCCACCATGACATCTTGGTCGGCGATTTTCTCCAAGGCATTTTCAATGGTTTGCAAATAGTTTTGCCCACTGCCGCTTAACACTTGCACTAACTGCGTCACCACTGAATTGCCTTTTTCCAGCAACGGTTTCAACTGCTGCAACAGTTGAGGCAACTCGGCATGCTCCCCCAACTCCCGGGGCAACACTTTCGGATCCGCGTATAAAAAACCCACATAATAAGCGCTCTTGCGTGCGGCTTTTTTCCATAATCCCAGACGAATGGATTCGTCGATCAGCCCCGGTTGTAATACCAGGCGCACCGAATGCACCACATCGAAGGACTCGGCTTCAAACGGTAAAAATTCGATTAAAAAGTGTGCCAGCTCACGACCTAACTCGCTATTGGCCACATTGGCGCACTCCAACATTTTTCTCGCCACTTCCGCCGTAGGCATCACCCACCAGGCGCGCCTTGCGATCTCTTCCGTAAGACCGGCCGCGTGTGCCACCGCGATCACCGCTTCCGGCTCTCCCAATATCAACAAACTGTCCAGGCTTTGCTCGCGCATCTGCCCCATGCGGGTCCAGCGCTTGAGATAGACCGGGTAGCCGCCCGGAGAACCCAGGGCGTGAGTGGATAACAATTCCCGTATGCGCCGTAGATACGCATCGTCGCGGCAGTTGGGATTGAGTTGCACCCTGGCTTCACCCTTTGCCGTCAAGGCATGCACGGTCATGGAGGCTTCATCGATGCGCACCGCGTACAAATCCTGTTTGACTAAAACGTTCAATCGCAGGCTGTCTTCGTGGGATAATTCCATCACTTAATCCGTAATTTTGCTTCTATAAACTATCGTTTTAATTCAGTTGCACGCGTTGCCCCCAGGGCACTTTGCACCGGCCTTTCACCAGCCATAACACCGGACATTGAGGTTCGTGTTGTGGAAACTCGCCTTCGGCGTCGGTGAAATACACCACCAGGTCCGGTTGCTGATCTTGGAGTTCCAGCCATTCGAACACCGGCTTAAACGAAGTGCCCCCGCCGCCTTTGAATTTGCGCGGTAAAGTAAACTCTTCCCAAGGTTCGTAATACCAAGGCCCGTCCTCACACAATGCGGCATCGCAGGCATGCAGGGTCACTTGCGCGCGCACCTGGCTTTTTATGGCATCGATTTCATTTAAAAACTGGCTGATTTCTTCATCGGATATGGAACCGCTGGTATCCAGTGCCACCATCAAACTCACTTGACCGCTGCGCAAACTGGGAAAAACGGCCGGGTCGCCGCGGCGGGTGGAAGGCCGGGCATAGGTATAATCGTCTCTGGCCACTGAGCTGATATAGTGCGCCAACAGGCTTCGCCACGGCAGTTGCGGCTCCAACATATGGTCCACCAAGCGGGCCATGGCCCCGCCCAGCTTGCCCGCCTGCATGGCTTGTTGGGCGGCGCCCGCCAGGCGTTGTTGCCATTGGGTACTTAAGTTCTCCCGTTCCTGCGGTGTTAACGGCTCCGGTTGCGGAGCGCCTTGTTGGGGCTGTTCAGAAGGGGGCTCGCTGGGAGTTTGGGAAGAATCTTGTTTGCCGCTGGCGTCTTGTTGTTTTTCACGGCTTTGTTGCGCTGTGCCGCTGTCTTGTTTGGGCGGCGCTTGAGTATGTTCGTTGTCGCGGCCCTGGCCCCGGTCCGCCTGGTTTTGTTCATCGTACAAATGGCGGTCCATGGGTTGTTCTTCGCTGTTTTCCTGTATGGACGGATAAATCTCTTCGGCGGTCATACCTTCGAAACAGTCATCGTATAACGCACCCGGTGGCGGCGTGAGACCGTCGTTGATGAGCAGTGGATTGATGGCGTAGTCGCACGCCAAATCCCAGCGGTGTTTATCACGGTGTTGGCGGCGGGCAAAATGGGATAAGGCGCAATGCAACGCCTCATGGGCCAGGGCAAATTGAGTCTGCAACAAATCCAATTGCTCGATGTATTGGGGGTTGTAATACAGCTTGCGTGCGTCGGTGGCCGTGGTTTTACACCAGTTGGGGTCACCGGCTTCCAGCGGCAAGCGCAATACCAGAGCCCCCAAAAACGGTTTATCGATAATCAGCTTGGTGCGGGCCGCGCTTAATTTGGTTTCGATGTCATTACTCATGATTGATAGACTTCATTATCAAGAGGCACGGTCGTTGAAATATAAAGGTCTAATACAACATAACCTCGGCCACTGAATCCGCCCACTTGGTGAACTGGGGCACAGAAAACAAATCCTGGCCAATGGCCCGGTGCATGTCGGACACCAACATTACACCCATTTCCCGTTGCGGGAATTTCTGTGCATAGTCAAGAATATTGCCCCACACCTCCATGGCCTCGGGCGTGCTTTTCGCCCGAATCGAATGGCCTACCAATGCGGTAGCGACGGCATATTGCAAATCGGTTTCTTTGGGCACGGCCACTTTTTCACCGCGCACTATGGCCTCCAGATCCGGCAGCTGATCCAAGTTGGTAATAAACGCATTCAACTCTATACCCGCCGCCTGCCCCACGCATGCTTGCAGGCTACCTAATAGTAAGTGCGGACTGTCGAGGAATTTTTGCAGGGCGCGGTGCGCATACTCCCAGGATCGCGGCGACGGAAAAGCCACCGGATTGTGTGCGGGATCAAAGTCAAACAGCAGTTCCGGGCGAAACCGCAAAAAGGCGATCACCCGGTCATCAATGCCGTTGGCAAACGCCCACTCCACCCAATCATCCAAGTGGGTGTCCACTTCGAAGTGAGAAAACCGGTTTGCCAACGGTGAAGGCATGCTGTAAGTGACACCACGGTCGCCTTGGCGATTGCCCGCGGCGATGATGACCCAGCCGTCAGGCACTTCGTAAGCCCCTAAACGCCGGTCCAGAATGAGTTGGTAGGCCGCGGCCGACACACTGGGCGGCGCCGAGGTGATCTCGTCCAAAAATAAGAATCCTTGTTCGCCATGGCGCTCGGCATTGGGCAACATCGCCGGCGGCGCCCATTCCACCCGGTCTTGCACCCGGAAGGGAATGCCCCGCAAGTCGCTAGGCTCCATTTGCGATAAGCGGATGTCGATCACCGGGACCCCATAGCGTTGCGCGACTTGAGCGACCATTTGGGATTTCCCCACACCCGGCGGCCCCCATAACATAACCGGGGTGTGATGGCCATGTTGTACGCTTTCAAATTCTTTTCTCAATATGGATATCAAATGGGCTGGACGCATATCACTCTCTAGGTAATGGATTTCTATAAATTTTTTATCACATGTGGCAAATTAACGCAGTCTATCGACTTTAGCAAAGATTACGAATACCCCATCCGGGATGCAAATATGCGACGGGAGCATTGCCTGAATTTAACTTCAATCGATTGATTAACTTGGAGTTTTAAGAATCCCATAGGTTCAGATTCATTCTCAGATGATTGGGTAGTGGTTCGCCACTGCCGCACGCCAGAACATTTTACTCCCACCCACTGTTGATCTAAGCCATTGAGATAAATTAAATCTTTGTCGCTTGCTGCCGATAGTGCCAAAAGTTATCAGGAACGTTTGTTGCAATTTTTATTGCACAATTTGTTTCTACCGGCGTGCAACCGTCCAGTATGCAAAAAAACAGCGAGCGATGAATCAGGATGTCAAATTTTAGCAAAAAATCCCACTGTCTTACGCGAGTCATTCTAGCAGTATTCGCACTTGGTTTTTTACCGCTGAGCCATGCCTCCAAAAATAGTGCCGCGGACAAACAAAGCAGTCTCCCCTTGGATGTGGTGCTGGTTATGGACAGCTCCGGCAGCATGAAACACACCGATCCGCGCGAACTGCGCAAGCCGGCAGCCAAGCTATTGATTTCTTTATTGGGAGATGACGATCGTGCCAGCGTGGTCAGTTTTAGTGACCAAGGCTATCCCGTGGCGTTTCTCACCCCGGTCAAAGGTAAAGCAAACGAAGCCAAATTATTCGCCGCCGTGGATAGAATTTCCAACAAAGGGGTTTATACCAATTTGCTCGGCGCTGTGGAAGGCGCGATGCGGGTGATTCGACGCGATCCCCTGCCCGATCGCAAAACCATCGTCGTCTTAATGACCGACGGTAAAATGGACTTGGGCGATAGCGTGAAAAATCAATCGAAAAGCGAAACCTTGATCAATGATTTAATCCCGCAATTGAAGAATCTGAATATCGAACTACATACTATTGCGTTTACCGATCAATCGGACAAAGCCTATCTGCAACAACTGGCACAGTCCACCGGCGGCAAATTCAACCTGGCACAGACAGACAAACAACTGCACGATGTCTACACATCCATCTTCGAACAAAATAAACAACCCAATATGCTGCCATTCGATGGTGAAAAATTCAGCATCGACAATGCCATTAAAGAGGTCACCATCGTAGGCTCCAAGGACAGTGAAGATGTGGTGTTGTCGTTATTAGCCCCAGACGGCGCAGTTATATCCGCGGCTAACAAGCCTGATAGCATCAAATGGTTCACCGCCCAAGCGTTTGATTTGATCACCATACAAAATCCCCAACCGGGCCAATGGCAAATCAAGTCCAGCAACGGCAAGAACAAAGCCTACATTATTACTGATCTGAAGTTTCAACTGAAAGTCGAACCGCCGGAAGTGGCCATCGGTGAAGGCCTGATGATCAGTGCCTGGCTGGAAGATAAAGGCAAAACCATCGCCAAACCCTCCATATTGTCCACGGTCAACATGGCATTGCGGGTCCATACTCCCGAAGGCGATGTTCACGAACTGGACATGAAAGCCCAAACCAAAGAGGACGCCAGCGGTGAATTATCCGGTGTTTACTTAAACTATATTGCATTGCCGGCCGCCGGCCGCTACCAAGTTGAGGTACTGGCGAAGAGCAGCACGTTCTCACGGGTACGCAACAGCCTGGTCAATGTGTTCGACCCGGCCATCACAGCGAAAGCCGAAACGCCAAGCCCGGAGCAGACACACACAGACCTGAATCCCCCATTGCCCGACATGGAACCGGCTATTGAGCCGCCGATCACGGCGATGTCTCATGAAGAAGTTCATGCAAGCACACCGACACAAACTCCGCCGCCGGCAATGCCCGCACCGCAAGCTCACCCGCCAACGGCCGAACCTTCCGCTGCCGAACATCACGACGAGGAATCAACCAGTTCCGCCCCTATCGCAACCGCCGGAGCGCACCAGAACACAAATCACAACGCGGAACCTAAGGCAGAGGACACATCAGTGGCACACCAGAGTCTGGAGAGCACAAAGAGCCCGGAGAGCCCCGAAAAGCCGGACAAACCGGCACATAATGCCGACGACCATCAGGACGCCCCTGCCAAGCAAGGGCCTAATCTAATGAAAGCACTGGGAATATTTTTAATCATCAACGGGATTTTCGCTCTATTCGGTGGCATCGCTTATTTTGTCTATCGCATGAAAAAGAAAAAAGCGGCTACCCCCCCCTCGAGCGACGACGATGAGGTTGAGGACAACCGGGATAACCAGAAACGTGCTGCTTAATGACGACCACGCTGCCTAAAGCCAAATCATGTCAGACACGCTCCTACTAGCCATTTTATCCATCAGTGAGCTGGCCCTCATCACGACGGGCTTGGCGGTGTTTCTTTTTCTGCGTTACCGGCGCATGTCAAAGCAATTTCGCGACGCTGAAGCTGAACCGTCCCCCCCTGAGGAAATTGAGAAACCGGATCCCGAAACAAATTTCGCCGACTATCTGCAACAAAACATAGAGCAAACCAAACAAAAACTGGACGAACTCCCGGAAGAACACGCCAAAATCTTACAAACGCGCTTGGACTATTTGCAAGCCGAAGTCAACGCCCAGGAACAAGCGGAAAACTCAGGAGCGTATTGGGAGCAATTGATCAGCAGCTTAGATGGCTTGCTCGCCGGCAATAACTCCGAAGCAATCATGCCACAAGCCGCTGGCGAATCCGGCGACCACGACCAACCCACACTCAATGAGCTGGACGATATCGATATCGGTGATTCATTCGATGAAATACCCCTCTTGGAAGACAACGTCAGCGAGCCGGGCGGCGTTAAGAAAGACCCGACGCTTACCATAGAAACCGCCAACGAAGACTTGGATCGGCTGCGGAAAATCATCTCCCGACAACACGACACCATGGATGAGCTGAAAAAATCGCTGCAGGATAAAAACATTAATCTGGAAAACAATCAGGAACTGAGCCAAAAGATCGAGGAAATAGAAGTCGCCCAGGCGCAACTCAACATGTGTGTAGAAACACTGGAAAAAGAAAACGAGCGTTTAAATGAGTTAATCAAAGACCATGAAGACTCCCCCCAACATGAACAATTGACTCTGGCCAAGCAAGAGTTGGAAGAAGCCAACGAGCGTATCAACACGCTGGAAAAAGAAAACTCGCTGCAAGCCGAACGCATCACTGAACTGGAATCCGAAATCGCGGAACTGGAAAAAGCCCTGGAGCAACGCAGCGAAGAACTGGCCCGGGTGCAAAACCTGGAGGCGGACCTATCGCAGACCGATGACGGTGAAGAACCGAGCCAAGACTCTCTCATGAAAGAAATTGAAACCTTGACCGACCTTATCACGCAAAAAAGCGAAGAACTTTCCAAATTACAAAGTGACAGCACCGACGAATTCGGTTTCGATTCTGAATTACAGGATCTGGAAGACGAGGAAACTCCTGCCGACAAGGCGTTGAAATCCGGGTAAGCCCAAGGCCACCGTTAAAAGCTTTTTACAATCAAGTCGTTAAACTAACGATTACGCAGGCGCAAAGTGAAGTAAAGAATCCAATTATTTGACCGATAGTTTTGATGGAATAACCATACAATAACAGGAAGTCTGGATAAGAACATGATATCACGACTGAATTTTTTAAAATTTATCTCCATCCAACACAAATTGTGGGGTGGATTTGCCGTTATTTTGTTGATTCTGGCCTTGGTGGTGGTAAAAACCTTGTTCAGCGTATCCGAATCGCGCGAAAAGATTGATGTCGTAGTACAAGAAATTCAGCCTACCCTGATTCACTCCCTGGAATTGATCAACAAGTTAAACGCAACCTCCACTTCATTAGGTTTTTATCTGTTGACCAAAGAAAAACAACACCAATTGGCCTATCAGCAGCATCTGCACGCTTTGGATTCTAAATTGAATGAACTAAAAGCCACGCCGGTCGTGCAGAAGGACGAAAAAACCCAATCACTCATTAATGCCGTGGAACAGGACATTGCCGCCTTTAGACAATACGAAGGACGCATGGTCGAACTGGCGGAAAACCTGCAGAAAAATTTCCTGGCCATCGGTTACTCCACCGACAATCTCAATCCGCTGAATAATGAAATATTTCAAATTGTCTCCAACATGTTATTGTCCGAAGACGGTCAAGAGGTCACACCCGAGCGGCGTCAGCTTACCAAGGCGATTACAGAGTTCCGCTACGCATGGTCCAATGTCACCAACAACACCCGCTTGTTTTTAACCTTCGGCAGTGAAGAAATTCTGCAAAACATTCGCCTGTTTCTGGAAAAGTCCACCAGCTTATTAGAGCAGATTCAAAGCCACGCGGATATTTTGACCTTCGAGCAGGAAGAAGGCATTGGGACCTTAGTGGAATTACGCAACAAATGGGAAAACAATCTCAAACAATTGGTGGAAATCCACAGAGGTGACAAAGCCCGGGTAGATGCCTTCTTAATTCGCACTGAAATTAG
>JASFLF010000086.1:0-8890 GCA_050118235.1 Gammaproteobacteria bacterium
TTGGATGGCCCGGCCTGTGCCGTGGAATTGATCCATGCTTATTCCCTGGTCCACGACGATTTACCCAGCATGGACAATGACGAATTACGCCGCGGTATCCCCACTTGTCATATCGCATTTGACGAGGCCACCGCCATGCTCGCGGGCGACGCATTACAGTCGCTAGCTTTTTACATCCTGACGCATGATCCAAATATGGTTTCCAATGCACGATTACGTTTAGAAATGGTCGAAACACTGGCCTATGCCAGTGGCTCGCGGGGTATGGCCGGCGGTCAGGCCATAGATTTGGCGTATGTGGGCCGGGAACTCAATTTAATTGAGTTGGAAAATATGCATATTCATAAGACGGGGGCGCTGATTCGCGCGGCAGTACAATTGGGCGCGCTCAGCAATTGCGATCTCGATCCCGCGGTATTAGACAAGCTGGACCATTATGGCAAGTGCATAGGGCTGGCTTTCCAGATTCAAGATGATATCCTGGATGTGGAAAGCGATACTCAAACGTTGGGTAAAACCCAAGGCGCGGATTTGGCGAGAAACAAACCGACGTACCCCGCCATCGTGGGCATAAAACGGGCCAAAGTAATGGCGGCGGAACTGGTTGAACAATCCCTGGAAAGTTTGCAAACGTTCAACCATTTGGCCGATCCATTGCGCTGGATAGCTCAATACGTTATCGACCGACACTACTAACCATTAATTTGTACTATCGTTACTAAGAACTATGCCCGAATATCGATTTATCAAAGACTTTCCCTTATTGGACAGCATCCACAATGCCGCCGATGTTCGCGCTTTGGAGCCTGAACAACTGGACAATCTTGCCGCGGAGTTACGGGATTTTCTTATCCAAACCGTGGCCAAAACCGGTGGTCATTTATCATCGGGCCTGGGCACCGTAGAACTCACTATCGCATTACATTATGTTTTCAACACCCCCGAAGATCGAATTGTGTGGGACGTGGGGCATCAAAGCTATCCTCACAAAATTCTCACCGGCCGCAAAGACAAAATGCTCACCCTACGGCAAAAAGACGGCATCGCGGGTTTTCCCAAGCGCAGCGAAAGCCCATACGATACCTTCGGTGTCGGCCATTCAAGCACTTCCATCAGTGCCGCCTTGGGCATGGCCATTGCCGCCAAAACCGAACAACAAAACCGCAAGGTAGTCGCCGTCATTGGCGATGGCGCCATGACCGCGGGCATGGCCTTCGAAGCACTGAACCATGCAGGCTCTTTGGATGCCAATGTCTTGGTGATATTAAATGACAATGACATGTCTATTTCTCCCAATGTAGGCGGCTTATCCAACCATTTGGCGCGCATCCTTTCAGGCCGTTTGTATTCCACCGTCAAAGAAGGCAGTAAAAAAGTATTACGCAACATGCCCAGCATGTGGGCCCTGGCGCAGCGGGCCGAAGAGCATGTCAAAGGCATGGTGATTCCCGGCACGTTATTCGAAGAGCTAGGCTTTAATTATATCGGACCCATTGACGGTCACGACATGGACACCTTAGTGGCCACCTTGCAAAACCTCAAAAACCTGCAAGGACCGCAATTTCTGCACATCGTCACAAAAAAAGGTAAAGGTTATCCGCCCGCGGAAAACAATCCGTGTTTTTATCACGGTGTTTCATCCTTCGATCCACACACCGGCACTATCAACAAATCCGCTGCCGGTGGGCCGAGCACACCCACTTATACGCAAGTGTTTTCCCAATGGATTTGCGATATGGCCGCCGAGGATCCCAAGTTAGTGGGCATCACGCCGGCCATGCGGGAAGGCTCCGGCTTAGTGGCATTTTCAGAGCAATTCCCCGATCGTTATTTTGACGTCGGCATTGCCGAACAACACAGTGTCACGCTGGCCGCGGGAATGGCCTGTGACGGTTTGAAGCCTGTGGTGGCCATTTATTCCACTTTTTTGCAACGCGCCTACGATCAATTGATTCATGATGTGGCGTTGCAGAAATTACCGGTGTTGTTCGCCATTGACCGGGCCGGTTTAGTGGGTCCCGATGGCCCCACCCACGCCGGCAGTTTTGACTTGAGCTTCCTGCGCTGTATTCCCAACATGGTAATCATGGCGCCGGCGGACGAGAACGAGTGCCGCCAAATGCTTACCACCGGTTTTCAGCATAACGGTCCCGCGGCGGTCCGTTATCCCCGCGGCAAAGGCCCGGGGGTAAGCATTGACCCGAAAACGCCTGTAATATCCATGGGTAAAGCCATGCCGATCCGGCAAGGCAAACAAATCGCTCTGTTGGCGTTTGGCAGCATGGTATCGGTGTGTTTGCCCGTGGCCGATGAACTTGACGCCACCCTGGTAAACATGCGTTTTATCAAACCCCTGGACGAAGACTTAATCTTAAACATGGCCAGCCAGAACGAAATTTTAGTCACCATAGAAGAAAACGCCGTTGCCGGCGGCGCTGGCAGCGCTATCAATGAAGTTCTCGCTCACCACAAATTGACCATTCCTGTCTTAAACCTTGGAATTCCTGATCATTTTTACGAACAAGGCTCCCGAGAAGAATGCTTAACTGAATGCGGATTGAACAATTTTGGTATAATCCACAACATTCAGGCTTTCTTGCGTGAACAAACGCTTGCCAATAGCCAAATAATTACTTAGCATTTTACTCAAGATTTTAGAACTTGTTTAAATTTTCCGGGTCTTTTTGTACATAATGACGGCGCTCTATACCTTAAAAATTGTCACCGATTTCGCGGCTGCGCACACGTTGAGGGACTACCCGGGCGCTTGTAGCCGCATGCATGGTCACAACTGGAAAGTGGAAGTGGAAGTACAAGCCACTCGCTTGGATAGCGTGGGAATGGGGATTGATTTTAAACAAATCAAACAAGCCACCCGCAAAGTGACCGATGAATTGGATCATTATTATCTCAATGAAATCCCCCCTTTTGACCGCGTTAATCCGACAGCGGAGAACATAGCCAGTTACATTTACCAGGCCGTAGCCGAATTGATCAATGATAAGCGGGTAAAGGTCAGTGCTGTCACGCTCTGGGAAACTGAACGGGCCTGTGTAAGATACGAACACACGGATTGAATATAAGTTAGATTGACTTAGCGGATTAATTAGTCGCCTGAGAATTAAGGAATTAGCATGCAACAGAATCAAGCAGACGATAACAGCATAGACGATGTACAAAACAGCGAAGACACCCGCCATATACCTATCAACAAAGTTGGTATTAAAGACATTCGCCACCCGGTACGCATACGCGATCGAGACGGTGGCGAACAACACACTGTGGCGGTGTTTAACATGTATGTCGATCTGCCTCACAATTTCAAAGGCACCCACATGTCACGCTTTGTGGAGATCCTCAACCAGCACGAACGGGAAATTTCCGTAAAATCCTTCAAAGTAATGCTGGCGGAAATGACCCAACGGCTGGAAGCCCAAACCGGCCACATCGAGATGTCGTTTCCCTATTTCGTCAATAAAAAAGCGCCGATTTCCGGAGTGCAGAGCTTGATGGACTATGATGTGTCCTTTTTGGGAGAAATCAAAGGCGATAACAACAACACTTTGCTAAAAGTGATCGTACCTGTCACCAGCTTGTGCCCTTGCTCGAAAAAAATATCCGATTATGGCGCCCACAATCAACGGTCCCACGTGACAATAACCGTGCGCACCAGCCAATTTGTCTGGATAGAGGAAATCATCGATATTGTAGAGAACATGGCGTCTTGCGAGTTGTATGGATTGTTGAAACGGCCCGATGAAAAATACGTCACCGAGCGGGCTTATGACAATCCCAAGTTTGTTGAAGACATGGTCAGAGACATTGCCATGAAATTGAACGCCGACGAGCGCATTGACGGCTATATTGTGGAATCGGAAAATTTCGAGTCCATACATAACCACTCGGCGTATGCCATGATTGAGCACAATATGTAGTACTCATGCGGAGCTGGAACTACTGGCTCTTTAGTAGTTTTTCTTGATCTTCATAACGTTGCCGTTACGTTGGATTTCCAAGCCACCCAAAAACGACATGCCCAATAAAATTTCCGCAGGATGGGGGCCTGTCATGACAACCGCCGCGACATTTTGCAATTCGATTTGACCCACCGACACCGAACGTAATATGACCCGGTAAGCCTTGACAATGCCGGAGGCCGTAGCAACCATCACGGGATCGCCTTTCTCCTCATACGCAACGCCTAAACGCCTGGCATGCTGGGCATTTAGGGTGACAATATTCGCTCCTGTGTCTACTAATAAATTGACGGTCAACCCGTTAATACTCCCGACCGTAGTAAACAAACCATTGTTATTTTGCGTCACGAGCACTTCGTGCGATTGAGGCGCGACATACTGAGTATTGAACACCACGTTATCGCCCATGCTCTGCTTGCGCTGCTGACCATCGATTTCAAGCACCACGGCATCGCCTTGAATGGACACCAGCTTAACACCGTCTGGTGTACTATTGCCGATGTTGACAACGTGCCGTTTCCCGTCGACCAACAGGACGGCTTTATTGCCTAATAGACCTTGCACACTCACTGATTTAACAGCAGCCGCCATTGCCGGCCACAAAACCACGCATAAAGCGCAGCTCAAACACAATATCTTAACGGTCAGTTTTGGTATGCTATTGGAAAATGTCATCATTTTTGGATCGCCGCTTCAAAAAAAGGAAAATATTGCATGAAACCCATATATATATTTCGGCACCAAGAGTACGAAGGCCCAGGTTTTTTTCAACAAGTGCTGCACAAACACAAAATCCCCTATGACATATTTTTCATCGACCGAGGCGATGAGGTTCCTGTGAACTTAACATCGTGCAGCGCTCTGGTGTTTATGGGCGGACCCATGAGCGTCAATGATAATCTGCCGTGGATTGAAAAAGAATTGCGCTTAATCCATGCCGCCGTGGAGGCGGATATGCCGGTGTTAGGACATTGCCTGGGCGGCCAGCTCATTAGCAAGGCACTTGGTGCGGCGGTAATTGCTAATGAAGTCAAAGAAATCGGCTGGTTGCCAGTAGAGAAACTGGATAACCAAGCTAGCCGCGATTGGTTGGGTCCGTTGCCGTCCAGCTTCGAGGCCTTTCACTGGCATGGGGAGACTTTTTCCATCCCGACCGGCGCCACCAATATTCTGCAAAGTGAAAAATGTCCGCATCAAGCCTTTGTCATCAACAACACACTGGCCATGCAGTGCCACATCGAAATGACCGAATCCATGGTGTGTCAATGGGCGGATTTTTACGAACATGAGCTGGTGGAAGGCGTTCCCAGCGTACAATCGGCAGCCATGATGAAAAACCGCTTAGCGGAGCGCATCGAACAGTTACAAACTGTTGCCGAAACCGTATATGAACGTTGGCTTCAACCCCTGAAATAACATTTGAGGACGAAGCCGAAATTTTCTTACCGGATTGTTACCCTATTTTTCCAGGGCTAAATAGTTTTCCAGCGGGAAACCACCGACCTTCACAGTGCTGGGCAAATGTGCCGAATTCGCCTGAGATTTGTTAATTATCAGCAATTTATCCTGATCATTAGGATGTCCGACACCTAATGCCATGGTAATGGTTATCCCAATAGCCACTATAATGGCCAACTTGATCATTGGGTCTATTCTAATCATCGTTTCTATCCTTTAAACTCGTTTTTTAGGGTTAACCAACATATCCAAGAATTCAATAATCCAAAAAAGTGCGGCCAAGAATACATTTTTTGTATCGTCCGATGGTTACGGAATTCATAACAAAATCAGTCAAATCCGCTGGAAAATAGCGAATTTTTTTAAGAAGTTTGAACTATGTCACTGTTTTGCGTTAATCCCCGGCCAGTATTGCGGCACCACAAAACCTCTGGATACTTCACGCCAATCCCCGGACTCGGTAATAGCCATTTCCGCAATGAGTGGCGGCTTTTGGTTACGTTGCAGCAAATCCAAGCAAAAACTGTGCAATTGTCCAATATTCATTAAGCCATTGTTTGACTCTTCGCTGACAGCGGGTGCTAGCCAGTGCAATCGAGGCAGATACAACCAGCGCCGGTCTTCATCGGCACGGGGAATGACAAACGGATCCAGATAAGTCCACCACCCCCGAAGATGATGCGGTGACAATGCGGGAAACGAGACATGATTGCGCCAGTCACTGTTGGAGGGATAAAACAAATAGCCTTTTAAAAACAAGCGCGGTAGCACCGGCCACGTAGACACCGGCCCCAGGCCCGCCCTCCAAAATGCCTCTGCCGCCTCGGGACGCAATGATAACACTAGTTGGTGATGAAATAAGTGTTGTAGTTTTATATCCAGGCGATCACGGGGATTGGGTCCATACCATAAGACTCGGCCGTCGGCATGTTGATAGTGTAAATAAAATTTTACCGCCACTTCCCAGTGATGAACGATTTGCGTGCTGGAATCCGCTAATAAATAATCAAATTCGCCAAGGGTACGGTGCTGGTTTTTTACCTGTAAGTGCGGCACCAGTACCTGGTGCGCAAAAGCACGCCGTAGCCAAAACTCCACTAAGGACTCAAAATAGTAACCCAGACGCGGTTTGTAGCGTGTGCGGCGTGGTTTCAACCAGTCCAATAACGGCTGGGAACTTCGGTCGAGGTCGCACAACCAATTGCGATGTAGCTGGAATTGTTGTTCACACCATAGATCATCAATAATGAGTTCTTTTGCGCAAAATCCACTCACGGCCTCGAACGCTGGGGCTAATTCATGAGGTGGGCGCGCGGCATTCAGCAAAACGGGGCTTTTAATTACCCATGCTAAATCTCTGACTTGAGGAGTAGTAATCGAATCGAATATAGGATCAGTCGGCAACTTTCAATCCCAAGATTAAATCCATTACGTTAGTGCCGGTGGGCCCGGTGCGCAGCAAATCGCTGCTGGCTTGCAAAAATGATCCGGCGTCGGCATGCTCCAAATACCAGTCGAGGAACCGCTCGTGCGGCAAAACCTGCAAACCCCGAGAGGCGGTTCCGCCGTCGACTATGGCCCCCGCGTAGTCTCCCGGACCGTCGGTACCATCCGTGCCCCCGGCCAGCAAGAATACGTTGGGGTGGTCGCGTAGCACCTCCGCCGCGGCCAATGCCAGACTTTGGTTGCGCCCTCCCCGCCCCGGATTGGCCGGCAATTGTACCGTTGTCTCGCCCCCCCAGATATGCAATCCTACGGGAGCTTGCAATAAACGATTGGCCAGTTCCCGCCCCATCTCAACGGCATCGCCGGCAATGAAATCATCATAACAATACGTGGGCAGCCCCAAATGTTGCGCGGCGGATTGGGCGGCTTGCTTGGCGTCCGCCAACGAGGCGATCACCTCGATTTGTATGGTTTTAAAACAGGGATCGTTGGATGCCGGTAAAGGTGGCGCACGATGAATCAGCCCGGCAATAGACTCAGGCAGTTCTTCGACCCACTCATCGACTTGTATGTGTTCGGGTACCAACAGGCCGGAACCGATGATACTGGGATCGTCTTCGGGAACATCGGATATCATCAAACACATCACCCGGCGGTCGGCGAAATAGTGGGCCAGCCTTCCTGCTTTAATACAGGAAAGCCGTTTACGGATGTAATTGACTTGATCGATGCTGAAACGGTGTCCCAATAACCATTGGGTGGTTTGCTGCCATTGTTGTAAAGAGATGTCTTGCGGCAGCACTTCCACCAGCGAAGAAGCCCCTCCCGAGATCAACACCAATACCTGGGAATGTAATGGAATGGCTTGAATAAAATGCAATAGTTGGTTGCCGGCCTGCAAGCTGGTTTCATCGGGCACGGGATGGGCGGCTTCCAGGCAGCGTATGGGCTGATCAAACGGCTCACAATGGCCGGTCTTGGTAATTAACAAACCATCCTCTATTTGCTCAGGCAATGCGGTTAACGCGCCGTTGGCCATACTGGCCGCGGCTTTGCCAATGGCGATAAGATGCACCGGCCCCTTTATAGGATGGTGGCTTAACCATCGCGACACGCAGGTGTCGCCTTGCACGGCGGCGATTGCTGCATGAAACAGTTGCTTAAGTTGCTGACGATGTGATGTGTTCATAAATAAAAAGGTCCCCAATACTGGCTTAGGTAGTTACAACATTACAGGGTTTTATTGTACGTAAATATCACTGGACATTTACGTATAATAAATTGTATATTATTTAACCAATTCAACGATAAAATTATCGATAAATAAAACACTTAGGAATAAACCCGTTGCGGATTTGTTAAAGGAAAGACTACTTACCCAACCTTAAGGTTAATTCTCACATCTTTTTACGGGGTAATACCTTAAAAAAGAGTTATTTCTAAACCCATCTTATTCGATGCAACAACGGGTTGCGGAGCTGTTAACGTGCGATTGTCAACAATAACAAAATATGTAGTGTGTTTTTTACTATGGGGAACATTTACTGCTACTGCGGCATCTTTGAACGAAGACCCCCTCCATGATAAAGCGGTGAATACCGCCCGGGAAGGAAATCCCCGTGAAGGCTTGGCTATTCTCCAATCCATTCTCGATAAAGATCCTGATAATTACGCCGTTCGGCGTGATTTCGTCATTATTGCTACCTGGGCGGGCGACTGCGACCTGGCACTGAAAAACTATCAGAGCATTAAAAACGCCCCGCAACAAGAAGCGTATCTGTTAGTGGCGGTGAGTGATTGCCTGAACACCCAGAACCGTCGAGCCGACGCCATCGTCCTGTTGGAACAAGGTGCCGCCCAGTGGCCTGAGGATGAGGAACTCAAGGAAAAATTGGCGGAATTAAAAACGGAACGCGATTTCGACACGGCCCCAGCAGTTGCCATCACGCTTTCCACCGATAACTCGGATCAGGGCAACCTGGAGTGGTTATTTGAAACCCGTTACAGTC